>DATFJD010000305.1:0-2064 GCA_035269475.1 Halalkalibaculum sp. | reverse complement strand
TTTTCGAAAGTCTGCCGAACGCAAGTCGCACGGAATTGATGAATACAAAAGGATACTCGGTTTCGATGGCAAGAGTAAGAAAATTACGGAATTTATTGATGCTAACTACGAACAGCTTAAAAAGGCAGAAGAGACCTATGGCATTCCCAAGTATGTGATTTCCGCTATAATCGGCATAGAATCTGACTACGGAAAAAACATCGGCAGCTACAATCCTTTCAACGCCTACGTATCGATGTATGTCGTTGATTACCGGGAAGATTTCGCGAGAGCACAACTCAAAGAACTTTTAGAGTTTGTAGAACGTAAAAATGTGGATGTTTTCGAGCTCAAATCAAGCTATGCCGGCGCCATGTCATACGGTCAGTTTATTCCCTATTCCATTAACAAGTGGTTTGTAGGAGATGATATTTTTGATATGAATAACAATATTATGTCCGTCGCAAACTACCTGGCCTATTTCAAGGAGCGAACCGGCAGCATTGAAAAAGCAGTTCTGCGTTATAATCCCAGCAGCCTATATACCCGCGCCGTACTTGATCTCGCCGAAGAGGCAGAGAAAGGCTTTACCTCCGGGCAGTAGTTAGTTTATAAAACCAATCTTTAATATTTCAGATATTGTAAGAGCACCCGCTCATACAATATCTACATCACATATCTGTGCAAATCTGTGCTTAAATAAAAAAGCCCCACTCCCATTAAGAGAGTGAGGCTTCAATTCTACTAGCGTTGAAGGCTAGAGGCTTGATTGAACGGCAATCTTACATCATGCCGCCCATTCCACCCATGCCTCCCATGCCGCCTGGCATTCCGCCGCCGCCCGGCATACCTTGACCTTCATCGTCATCGTCGTCGCCTTTAGAAGGCTTGTCAGAAACGATGGCTTCGGTGGTCAGCATCAGTCCGGCAACAGAAGCAGCGTTTTCAAGCGCTGTGCGTGTTACTTTGGTAGGATCAATAACACCGGCTTTGATCAGATCTTCGTACTTTTCGGTACGGGCGTTGAAGCCAAAGGCTCCTTTGCCATCCAGTACTTTCTGTACTACGATAGATCCTTCAGCACCTGCATTATTGGCAATTATACGCATCGGCTCTTCAAGTGCCCTGCGGATAATTTTGAAACCTACTTCCTGATCGGCATTTTCGCCTTTCAGGTCATCAAGCACTCGCTGGGCGCGTAACAGCGCAACGCCACCGCCGGCTACGATTCCCTCTTCAACGGCAGCACGGGTTGCGTGCAGCGCATCTTCAACGCGTGCTTTCTTCTCTTTCATTTCAACTTCAGAAGCAGCACCGATATTAAGCACTGCAACACCGCCGCTTAACTTAGCAAGGCGTTCTTGCAGTTTTTCACGGTCATAGTCAGAAGTGGTTGATTCAATCTGACCTTTCAGCTGATTAACGCGGGCTTTGATATCATCATCTTTGCCCTGACCGCCAACTACAGTAGTTGTGTCTTTATCAATGTTTATACGGTCTGCTGTTCCCAGGTAATCCAGGGTAGCATTTTCAAGCTTGTAACCGCGCTCTTCTGAGATGACGGTACCGCCGGTAAGGATAGCAATGTCTTCCAGCATCTGCTTGCGGCGATCTCCGAATCCTGGAGCTTTAACGGCTGCAATCTTGAGTGATCCGCGCAGCTTGTTAACCACCAGAGTTGCCAGTGCTTCGCCTTCTACATCTTCAGCGATGATAAGCAACGGCTTGCCGGTTTGAATAACTTTTTCAAGAATGGGAAGCAGATCCTTCATATTGCTGATCTTCTTATCGAAAATCAGAATGTAAGGCTCTTCCATTTCTGCAGTCATGGTTTCGGAATTGGTCACGAAATAAGGTGACAGGTATCCGCGATCGAACTGCATACCTTCAACAGTCTCGAGATAAGTTTCGGTACCCTTGGCTTCTTCGACCGTAATAACACCGTCTTTACCAACTTTTTCCATTGCATCGGCAATCAGATTACCGATTGCTTCGTCATTGTTGGCAGAAATAGTACCAATCTGAGCAATCTCTTTTTGGTCACTGATTTCACTGCTCATTTTCTGAAGCTCTTCAACGATGGCT
>DATFJD010000304.1:0-3175 GCA_035269475.1 Halalkalibaculum sp. | reverse complement strand
CGTGTCTATTTTCTTTCCTGTTTCAATCATGGCTTTGTTTATTGTGACCCTTTTTCTGCGTTAATGTTTCTTTTTGAGTCGTTATTAACCGTAAATCACCGGTAAATCGTTCTCAAATCGAAAGTTCACAGTCTTGTATGATAAAGCACTCTTCTCGATACTGCAATTTTTTATTTGTCAAACGTGAAACGGCAAACGTGAGACGTGAGATGGCAGACGGGAGACTAGTTATTTCAAAAAGCAGTTGGTTGCCTGCTCATTGATATCATATTACTTAACAATGCAAAGGTATGGTTGAGAAGTTCATTTAAATCCTTCATATCATTTTGCTGAATATATTTTAGTTTTAAAGCAATCTCTAATTGAGTATCCACTTCTACAAGTGATGATCGAGATATTTCATAAAATCTACTTCTTTCTTTAGCAGATGAACGTGCCGCCCCTTCTGCGATATTTGAAGTAATAGAAACAGCAGCTCTTCTTAATTGTGAAGACAAACCATATAACTCAGTTTCAGGAAATAAACCTGTGATATTATATACAGCAACGGTTAATTCTATACCCTTTTGCCATACATCCAGCTTCTTATGCTTCAAATTGATCATCTTTTCCTCATTTGTTTAAGAGTTAAATGTATGACCTCCACGGCAAGCATTCCTTACATCTTAGCAAAAAATAAATTTCTGCCACCCGCTCCAGTCTCCCATCTGCCATCTCCCGTTTGCCGTCTCACGTCTCACGTCTCACGTCTGCCGTCTGCCGTTTGCCATTTGCCGTTTCACGTTTCACGTTCCATTAACAGGTATCGAGCGACGGCGGCCAATACTATGGCATGGTGCACGGTTCCGTCATGTACCCGTTCAAGAAAATCATCCACCGGCATGGTGTGAACATTGATACGCTCGTGGGTATCGGGATTATCAGCACCTTCGAAAACACACTCTTCAGCAAGATACATATGCGTAAAATTTGTCATAATAGCCGGATTCGAACTGACTTTGCCCAGGCTGCTCCACTTATCCGAACGGTAGCCGGTTTCCTCCAGCATCTCACGTTTGGCTCCTTCCAGGGGCTCCTCCCCCTCATCCACCATACCGCCGGGAATTTCAAGCGTTGGCTGCTCAATGCCATAACGGTACTGCTCTACCAGGATGACCTCACCATCTGCAGTAATTGCAATAATATTAATCCATTCAGGAGCATCCAGCACATAGAAGTCGCCGCGGCCTGACTCATTCTCAGCCTGCAGTTCCATGCTTCTCTTTAAAAGATTAAAAATTGGTGTCTTATATTCCTTATTTTCTGTGACAATCGACCAAGGCTCGATACGATAATTAAAAGTAGGTTCACTCATAAGTATTTGTTTGTATGGATAAGCGATTTGAATTTCATAAAGATGACATTGATTCCCAAGCCGCATTGGAAAATAATATTGAGCAGGCTTGCGATCTTATGGAGACCATTTATAACGAAGGTGAGTACCCTAAGGTTTTGGTAAAGCGATCCTGGTCAAAGCATAATCCCATCATTACCGGGGAAATTGCCATGCCTACCGCCTACCGGTGGTACCTGCTGCGTGAGCTTCGAAAACTGGCTGAAAAGGGCGCTGAAATCAAGATCCTGCCCTCCCGAGAACGTCTGGCGATGAACGATCCGCAGCTTCTTGATAATACCGATGAAGATGACTGGGATATCACACAGAAGAAGCTGTTCCTGTTCAGCCCGGAGCGTATTGATATATCGCTAAATCGCCTGGAGCACTATACCGGAACCAAGCCGCAGGACTTTCAGCGATATATTTTGTTTACCAACTACGACATGCATGTTGAGGTCTTTAAGGAGCGCTATCCCGATTGCGTTAAACCAACCCGGGAAGGCGTACAGATGCCTGCTTATCATCACAAGCTGCCCGAACACAAAGGAGTTACCCTTATCAATATCGGGGTCGGCCCGTCGAATGCAAAGACCATAACCGATCACGTAGCCGTGCTCAGGCCCGATGCCATGGTGATGGTGGGTCACTGCGGCGGCCTGCGCAATCACCAGGAGATCGGTGATTTCGTTCTGGCTACCGGCTTTATGCGCGACGACGGGGTACTCGATGACATTTTGCCACTCAATATTCCCATTACCCCCAACTATCTACTGAATGTCTATCTTAAAGAGACCCTAGACAAGTACAACCGCAGCCATCGCATGGGTACCATTTATACCACGGGCAACCGTAACTGGGAGTTCATTAAGCGGCGGACGGTAGAAAAAATACATATGAGCCGGAGCGTTGCTATTGATATGGAGTCGGCAACTGTTGCCACCAACGGCTACCGTTACCGTATACCCAATGCCACCCTGCTCTGCGTGAGTGACAAGCCCCTGCACGGCAAGCCGAAGCTCAGCAACGAAGCCCAGGATTTCTATGAAGATTCCAAGCAGATGCACATAGAGATGGTCATCGAGGCGCTGGATATGTGTAAGGACAACTATCCAGAAGGGCTGCCCAACGCCAGTATACGTGCCATGAACGAACCGCTCATGGGCGGACCGGATGAGGAGTAAGGATCTCAGATTAATCTGATTTATCTGATTCCACTGATTTCTTTATTAAGAAATTACGAAATAGAACACAGATAGTATGGATTTAGCGGGTATGTACTGAAGAAGTTTTTATGCAGGATGCCCACCTGCGTTAAAGCTTCGGTGAGCAGGCTGAGTAAAAGATGTGATGTACAAACTGTTCTTTATTTAATATTAAAGGTTAAAGCTCCGAGAGAGTTACACTCCCGGGGCAATCCTAGTACCCCTACCAACTCCTGCTTCCGAAGCCCTGATTCAAAAGCAAAGAACGGGGCATAGCTGAAAGATCATAGCCGGTACTTCATCCGAAGCAAAGCTTCGGATGAGAGTGGTGGGGCTTACTCTCTAGCATATTGCTTCATTCCGCAGGAACAAAGATCCAGCCTTTGATACCGCCGCTCAGTTACGCAATGAGAGAAATCCTGCCAATCCTAAAATCCTTCCCATCCTGATCCAGACATTTAATTTATTTTCCCTACTGCTTCCGGTGCTCTGCTCCGGAAGCTTTCTTTATCAATTATAATAATGGCCCTGCCACGCCTCATAAACCTGCTCTGCGGTTGATGCCAAAGCGGACGCTGCTAAGTCCATTAAGTGGGTT
>DATFJD010000303.1:0-5159 GCA_035269475.1 Halalkalibaculum sp. | reverse complement strand
ATTGGAATATAATATGCCACGCCGGGCGTCGTACTCAGGGAAACGCCCACCAGCCGGGATTTCATCATATCCACACCGTCTGTTTCTGTGTCAAAACACAAGGTATCCCGGTCCATGAGCTTTTCAACAAGCGACCGAAGATGATCGGCGTCATTTATAAATTCATATGTAACCAGGCCCTCGTCAAAAGAGTCCGTCTCATCTTCGGTCACCGTCACCGGCTTGGGAGAACTGAATAGATCTTTTTGTCCGTTTTCTGAACTATCTTGTCTTGGCTCCTTCCGGGCCGAATCTTCCCCGAGATATTTCTTGGTTAAGGTGCGAAATTCCATTCTTTTGAAAAACTCCCCGAGGCTCTCCTTGTCCGGCCCTTCCCAATTCAGGTCCTCCCATTCAGTGATATCGGGTACATCCGTTTTGATCTTAACCATTTCCTTGGCATGCAGTGCCTGTTCGGCATATTCCTGCAGTCCCTCCCGGTGGCGTTTGGAACTCATATTGGGTGCATCTTCAATAGCCGCTTCCAGCGTATCGTACTTATTGATCAGCTTGGGTGCTCCTTTTTTACCTATTCCGCGTACGCCGGGTATGTTATCGGAGGTATCTCCAAGTATGGCCAGAACATCTACCACCTTTTCGGGATAAACCCCAAAATACTCTTTTACCCCTTCCCGGTCGATGATATTAAACCCGCCGTTTTGATTATCCGGCTTATACATTTTTATATGGTCATGGATGAGCTGCATAAAATCCTTGTCGGGAGTAACCAGAAAAACATCCACATCTTCTTCATTCGCCCGGTCGGCAATAGTACCGATTACATCATCCGCCTCGTAACCGTCTTTTTCTATATTCATTATTCCATACCCCTCGAGCATCTCCTTTATCAGGGGAATTCCTATCTTCAGCTCCTCGGGCTGCGGCGGACGGTTCGCTTTATACTCCTCATCCATTTCATGGCGAAAGGTAGGTACATGGGTGTCCCAGGCAACAGCAATATGAGAAGGCTGTTCCTCTTCCAGCATTTTTTCCAGCGTATTTGCGAAGCCCAGAATCGGGCCTGTAGGAATGCCTTCCGAATTCTTCAAATTGCTGTTAATAAATGCAAAATGCGAACGATAGGCCAGCGCCATACCGTCCAGTAAAAAAAGAAGACTTCTAGACATAGAGATTTTTAAAAGGTTCAAATTGTTCTCCCCAAAGGTAAGAAATGAGCGCATTAATTTTTAACCATTAAAGCCAATCTATTTTATATTTATTACTTATGTTATTACCGAATTGAGATGCAAACACAGCCTGAACCCATGCGCCTTCATTTCATGAGCAGCAAATTCTTACTAATCGGTATATGCCTGTGGACAGTAATAAGCTGCACCGACGAGAATGAGCATGGTATCATTGCTCCGAGAGAACCCATTGCCAATACCGGGAGCAATTTTTCAGGCACCGAAATACTGATGCAGGGCTTTTACTGGGATTCTTTCAATGAATCGGGACCCGGTAACTGGTGGGATTTTGTTGAAGATAAATTACCCGAACTTGCCGATGCGGGTATTACCGAAATCTGGTTGCCACCTGCCCAGAAGTCAAATCACTCTCCTTCGATGGGTTATGACCCCTTTGATTATTTTGATTTGGGAGAGTTCCCCCAAAAAGGCAGAACGGAAACCTATTTCGGGAGCCGCGCCGAACTGGAACGTCTCATTGACCGGGCCCATGAACTGGGGATAAAGGTGTATGCCGATATCGTGTATAACCATATGAGCGGCGGTGCTATTGAATGGAATCCCCATGTTAATGATTCAACCTACACCGATTTTAATCCCGCAAGCGGCCGCTTTGCTTTTGACTACAACAATTTCCATCCCTCGACATTTAGCACTTCAGATGCGGGCAGTTTTGGGGATTTTCCTGACCTTGCTCACGCCAATCCGTCCACATTGGACATGCTTCAGGATAACCTGAACTGGCTCAAAAATGAAGTCGGTTTTGATGGCTGGCGGTTCGACTATGTGAAAGGCTTTTCACCATCAATTGTAAAGGATCTGCAGGCTTCAGCCGGTGGTGAGGTAATCGGGGAGTACTACGACGGAAATAAGGCCTTGCTCAGGGATTGGCTTGAAGATTCAGGTACTTCTACCGCTGTTTTTGACTTCCCCCAGTTTTTCACTTTGCAAGAGATGTGCAATAACAGGAGCGGTACATTTGATATGGAAAAGCTCTGGAGCAGCGGCCTGCATTTCACGGAACCGGGCAGAAGCGTTACTTTTGCCGAGAACCACGATACCGACAAGGATGATCCCATTATACATGATAAAATGCTGGCCTATGCTTTTATTTTGACACATGAAGGCAAACCAACTGTTTTCTGGAAAGATTATTTTAATTATAACCTGGCAAGACCAGGCCAGCCGAATGGTATCCACAAACTGATGTGGGTTCGTAAAAACCTGGCCGTTGGGAGTACAGAATTGCTTTACCACGATAAAGATGTGTATGTTGCCCAGAGAAACGGTGAGCCGGGCCTGATGATTGCTATTAATGACAACGCGGATACGGAAAATACCGTTACGGTATTCAGCAAATGGGAAAATAAGGAACTGACTTCCTATGCTTACCGCAGCACTGCAAATAGATCCGGAGATAACGTAATAACTACCGGCGATGACGGAAGAGTGGAAATCACGGTTCCGCCCCGCGGCTATGTCGTGTACGGACCGGTTTTAAATTAGCATGACATAAGAATTATACTAAACTTTTTAGGCTGAATCTCGAATAAGTACTTTAATAGTCAACTTCTGACGGAATTTATATGGGATTAAAGAACGAAGCGCAATCAGCGCTGCAAAATACCAAGACGGTGTACAAGGAGTACATCTCCGGAATGACCAAAGACCGGTTGGGCAAGGAGTTTTACAAGGATACCGATCGCCTGAAGCAGCTGTATCATGACGCCATTGGTCAGGACGTGGATGACCCAAGGAAAGAAGACCTCCCGGCACACACTAAATTTTTACGGCTCTTCTCCTCATTGACCCAGCGTCTCAATCCCACCCGCAGGCTTATTTTCGGACTATCAACCCTCACTTTTTTTGGCTACTACCTATTCGATTTCCTGGGCATCAGCCAGTATATCATTTTTTACGACCTGATGGTGCCCTTTGCTTTCGGATCCATGCTGATGCTCCTTCTGGTAGAGCTGCTGGAAAAAAGCGATGTAAAGCGTGAAATTGACCTCGCACGTGAAATTCAGCTTAGCCTGCTACCCCCTACGGAATTCACCGGTGAAGACCTTGAAATTTATTCCTTTGCCAATACGGCTAAGGAGGTGGGTGGTGATTATGTAGACATGATTCATACAGATGAAGGTACCTATATTGTCATCGCAGACGTCTCGGGAAAAGGCCTCACGGCAGCCCTCTATATGGTTCGGATGCAGGCCCTGGTTCATCTTATCATTGAAAAAAGCAAACCCACCCCCAAAGAACTGTTTCTTGAGCTAAATAATTATGTGAAGTCCGACATTAAGGATAAAACTTTTGTGACCGCCTGCGCCGCCTTCTTTCCGAAAGGAGAAAGCAACTTTATTTTTGCACGGGCCGGACATAATGCCCCCATTTTCTTCAGCAATGAAAGGGATGCCACTTTCGACCTGCGATCTGACGGATTTGCACTGGGCATGACTACCACCAAGAGCCTGGATGATCACCTGCAAGAGAAGAAGTTTCACTTCAAACAGGGTGACAGTGTCTTGTTCTATACCGACGGCCTGACGGAAGCACGTAATGAATTAGGGGAAGAGTATGGCGAAGACCGCCTTGATGCCATAATGAGCGTATATGGTTCCCTGCACGCCAAGACCATTATCAAGAAAGTGCAGTCGTCCCTGGAAAATTTTATCGGGACAGAAAAACCGGCTGACGATATCACCTTTACCTGCGTACACCGGTCTGATTGATCTTTCCCAGTTGATACGCAACCTCTGGGCATCCGGCACCGGATCATATTTCAAGTAATCTTTCAGAACTACCGAAGGGCGACTTGAAATTATAACTTGAAATATCGCTGCATCTATCAATAAAGCCTGATCAGGCCGGCTTCAGCATTTTTTTCGCCTCTTCTACAATGCGTTCGCTAGTCAGGCCAAAATGTTCATAGATCTCTTCGTAAGGTGCCGAGGCCCCAAAATGATCAAGGCCAATCGCTGTACCTTCACGGCCTACCCATTTCTGCCAGCCGAAAGTAGAGCCGGCTTCAATAGAAATTCTGGCTTTAACCGATTCCGGCAGAACTTTCTCCCTGTAAGCTTTATCTTGCTTATCAAACAATTCCCAGGATGGCATGCTTACCACCCTGCTGTCGATATCCATGGATCTAAGCTTTTCTTGTGCCTTCATAATCAGCTGAACCTCAGATCCGCTGGCCATCAGTATTAAATCGGGTATTTCATTTTTTGAATCGGATAGGATATAAGCTCCTCTGCCAACCAGTGAAGCATCGTTGTTTTCCGTTCTGTCAAAAATTGGCAGCGCCTGTCGTGTCAGTGCAAGCAGGGAAGGCCCGTCCTCATATGCTATAGCTGCTTTCCAGCACCAGGCTACCTCGTTTGCATCGGCGGGCCTCAATACCTGTATATTCGGCATGGCTCGCAAAGAAGCCAGGTGTTCTATGGGCTGGTGGGTGGGCCCGTCTTCACCAAGGCCGATACTGTCGTGGGTCAATACGAAAATTGAAGGAATATGCGACAGGGCAGCAATGCGAATGGCCGGACGGCAGTAGTCAGAAAATATCAGGAAGGTCCCGCCAAAAGGTATGACGCCTCCATGAAGTGCCAGCCCATTCAAGGCCGCCCCCATGGCATGTTCCCTTACCCCAAAATGAACATTCCTGCCTGAATAGTCATCAGAATCAAATATTGCGGCATCGTTGATCCATGTTTTATTGCTGCCGGTCAAATCTGCCGATCCGCCAAACATCGAAGGGATATGGCCTGAAATGGCATTGATCACTTTGCCCGATGCGGCACGTGTAGCAATTCCCTTGTCACTTGCATCGAAAACCGGGAGTATCTGCTCGAAATTCCCCGGCAGGCTTCTATGGATCCGGGCCTCAAAATCGTCGGCCTTGTCAGGATTCGCTTTCTTATAGGCATTAAATTT
>DATFJD010000302.1:0-4864 GCA_035269475.1 Halalkalibaculum sp. | reverse complement strand
GGCGTGCGAGGGCAACCCTATTCAAAGCGTACAGCATCGGCAGGCTCTACCAAGGCGGCCCTCTTTGCAGGATACCAGCTGGCCGCAAGACACAAGAGTAAACTGCCCGCCAGTACGATGCTCACGTCCAGCGCTTCAATACTTACCGGGTAGGCACTGATAATGAAAGCCGATGAAAGCTTGATGAGTCCATAGGTCTGCTGCAGCCAGCTGATGAGCAAGCCGATGCCCCCGCCGAGCACACAGCCAATCAGGCCGATATACAGTCCCTGTTTTACGAAAATCTTTTTAATATCCGACGGGGTATAGCCCATAGTAAGCAATACACCGATATCCCTGTTTTTTTGAATGACAATCATGGTCAGGGAGCCGATGATATTTAATACGGCAACAATGACTATTATCATCAAAATGATATAGGATCCCCACTTTTCAAGATACATCACGTCGTAGAGTGGCCGCTGCAGGTCATACCAGGTAGAAATTTTATAATCATTACCCAGCTTCGACTGAATGGTATCTTTTACCGCCGGCGCCAGGTCGCTGTCACTAAGCCTGACATCAATACCTGATACCGTATTGCGAAAATCAAACAGCCGCTGGGCTGCTTCCAGATCCACATAAACGGGCGCATCTTCAATGATCTGGGTCAGGCTATAGCCGCCCCTGATTTCAAACTGGTAGGTACGCGGCAGGGAAAACTGGGTGAGTGATTTTCTCATGCCCTCGGCGCTGAGCAGAACAATTCGCTCTCCAACCTGAACTCCCAATTCTGCCATCTGCTGCTCGCTCATAAGAAGCCCGGGCATTCTGTCTTTTACTTCCAGATCGAATACCCCGCTGGTAATACTTTCTTCGAGATTATTCAACTCTTTGTATTCGGCCGGCTGTATCCCTTTCACGGTAACCACCCTGTTCCGCCGCTGTTTATAGACCAGCAAAGCCTTGCCGGTAACATAAGGTTCCGCCGCTTTTATTTCGGGGATATCCTCGAAGGCCGGGAGCACGCCCCGGCTGTAGCTATATGAACCGCCTTCCTCATTTCCATCCGATAGCAGCTGGTATCTGAAAGCGTTGCCTTCCGCCGATTCGATCCGGATATCCGGGTCATTCGTCAACAGTATATTTTTAATGACCTCAAAAAAACCGTTGAAAACAGAAAGAACTACGATCAGCAGAGCCGTACCTATGGTAACCCCGGTTATGCTGATCATAGTCAGCGTTGAAATGAGGGAGATATGCTTTTTCGAAAAAAGGTAGCGCCTGGCTATAAATCCTGTTGTTTTCATGGCGTTTAAAATAGGAATAATCGGCAAGCATAACAGCGGTAATAAATGAGTTAAATGCGCTTCACATCTTTTTACCGTGAAACTAATTCATTTTTATTACTTTATTTGCCGAGGTATTTAATTTCAATAAAATTAATGGGGTATATATGTTAGGATGGATCTCTTCTGCAACCGATAATTACCTTTGGATTCCTATCGCTGCGTTTTGTTTCGCACTGATTGGATTTGCGCCCGAAGCCGAGGCACAGATCTTTGGACATGGCGACGAAACAGCGAATCCAACATTCCAAGAATCATTTCTTAATAATCTTACTTATAGAAATATAGGCCCGTACCGCGGCGGCCGCTCTGTTGCGGTCAGCGGTCACCCGGACCAGCCGAACACCTATTATACCGGTTTTACCGGCGGCGGTGTATATAAAACAACGGACGGCGGAAAGAACTGGTACAATGTATCTGACGGTTATTTCAAGACCGGTTCGGTAGGGGCTGTAACCGTTGCACCTTCCAACGCCAACGTTATTTATGCCGGAATGGGCGAAACCTGTATAAGGGGTAACATGTCGGCCGGAGACGGGGTTTACCGGTCAATGGACGGCGGTAAAACCTGGAACCACATAGGCCTCGGCGAAAGCCATTTTATAGGAGAAATTGTTGTGCATCCCGATAACGCCGATGTAGCCTGGGTTGCCGCAATGGGCCACGCATTCGGTACGGAAGGCAACGAAGAGCGTGGTGTATTTAAAACCACCGACGGCGGCAAAACCTGGACCAAAGTCCTTTATAATAGTCCGCGCGCCGGTGCCGTAGATATTGAGATCGACCCGACCAATCCCCGAATTCTCTATGCTTCTTTATGGGAAGCTTATCGCAATCCCTGGGAGATGTCGAGCGGCGGAGCCGGAAGCGGTTTGTATAAAAGTACGGACGGCGGGGAAACCTGGGAAAATATCTCCAAGCGTCCGGGTTTGCCTAAAGGCATCCTGGGCAAGATAGGAGTTGCCATCTCGCCGGTTAATCCCGATCGAGTATGGGCTATTATTGAAAATGATAACGGAGGAGTGTTCCGATCTGACGACAGCGGCAAAACCTGGGAACGCATCAACAGCGACCGCAGCCTGCGTCAGCGCGCATGGTATTACACCCATATCGTAGCCGGAACCGAAAGTGAAAATGAGGTTTATGTGCTGAATGTAGGGTTTTATAAATCCAACGACGGCGGAAGCTCTTTCGACCGCATCGGTACTCCGCACGGTGATCATCACGACCTTTGGATCTCACCAAATGATGGCGACCGCATGGTTGTAGCAGATGACGGAGGAGGGCAGGTCAGCTATAATGACGGGAAAAGCTGGTCATCTTACCACAAATATGCCACCGCACAATTTTACCAGGTAATAACCGATAACCAGTTTCCATACTATATCTACGGTGCGCAACAAGATAACAGTACGGTAGGCATAAAAAGCCGGACGGCCGATAACGGCATTACCGAACGAGACTGGGCCCCGGTTGCCGGTGGGGAAAGCGGTTATATCGCCCCCGACCCTGAAAACCCCAACATTACCTATGGCGGCAGCTACGGTGGCTATTTCAATAAATTCAACGAGTTCACCGACCAGAGCGACCGTATCGATGTGTGGCCGGATAACCCAATGGGAGCCGGTGCCTCTGAGCTTAAATACCGCTTTCAGTGGACCTTCCCAATTTACATCTCCCCGCATAATCCGGACCTGCTATACGCTACCTCGCAGTTTGTGCACCGGTCAACGAATGAGGGAATGAGCTGGGAAGATATAAGCCCGGACCTGACCCGAAACGAAAAGTCGAAGCAGCAAGAGTCGGGTGGACCGATCACCAAGGATGACACCTCGATTGAGTACTATAATACTATCTTTACCTTTGCCGAATCACCGGTCCAAGAAGGTGTACTTTGGACGGGCGCGGATGACGGACTGATCCATGTGAGTCGCGACAACGGCGAAAACTGGACGGAGGTTACCCCGGATGGCATGCCCGAAGCCATGGCCAGTATCATTGATGCTTCCCCTCACGATGCCGGTACGGCCTATCTGGCGGCAACCCGATACAAGTTCGATGACTTCTCCCCGATGCTGTATAAAACCACAAACTACGGGCGAAGCTGGACCAAAATTACAAACGGTATTCCTGCAAAGGATTTTACCCGGGTTATTCGTGAAGACCCCAACAAGAAAGGCCTGCTCTACGCGGGTACTGAAACAGGGGTCTATGTTTCCTTCAATGACGGTGCCTTATGGCAGCCTCTGCAACTGAACCTGCCGGCTGTACCCATAACCGACCTTAACGTTCACAAGCGTGACAAGGATTTAATTGTGGCCACCCAGGGACGCTCCTTCTGGGTACTTGATGAGCTCAATGTGCTGCACCAGCTAAGTGATGAGGTAACCGAAGCCGATCACTATCTCTATAAACCGGAGACCACCTACCTTTTCGGCGGACACTCTGATGTCGATCCGGGAGAGACTTTCGGAGAAAATCCTGAAGAGGGTGTGCTTGTGCATTACAACCTGAGCAGTCCGGGTGACCAAGAGATCAAACTTCAGTTTTTGGAGTCGGATGGAGATGTAATCCGAACCTTCTCGAACAAGGAAACGCTTGAGGGCGAACCGGTCAAAGAGTCTGAAGAGTTCTATGAGGAAGAGGGAAGCGTTCCTTCCGATGTGCTTAAAACCGGACAGGGATTAAATAGCTTTGTCTGGAACATGCGCTACCCGGGAGCGACCGATCTTGACGGCCGCCAGATTCTCTGGTCTGGGTCTACACGCGGTCCCGACGCCATTCCCGGCACCTACGAGGTTCGCCTGATTGTTGAAGATGAGACGGTCATGAGCCGCACCTTTGAGCTCACCAAAGACCCGCGTATTGAAACGACGCAGGAAGACTTCCAGGCACAGTTCGACCTGCATCAAACAATCATCGCCAAGCTCGATACCACGCATAAAACCATCAATAGAATCCGCGAGATTCGAACGGAGCTCAAAGATATCAAAGATGAGTTCAAGGCTGACAGCGAAGTACAGGAAAAGGCCGATGCCATGCTGAAGCTTCTTTCTGATGTAGAAGGCGAGCTGATGCAGACTAAGGCCGAATCTTTCCAGGATGTGTTGAACTATCCTATCAAACTCAACAACAAACTGGCTTCTTTGGCAAGCACCGTCGGTACCGGAGATAATCATCCTACCGAGCAGCAGTATGCTGTCTATGAAGACCTGGCCGCCAAGGTGGATGCCCAGTTTAAACGCATCGAACCTATTTTAACCGGTGAAGTGCCCAACCTGGTGCAGGAACTGGATGTAGAATCAATTCCTATAGAAAACTAGCTATCATAATTTAATAGCATACCGGCTATTATTTCCAGGCGGATGATTGCACTGCAGCAATCATCCGCTTTTTTATTTGCCGAAGGTAAGGGAAATTAACCCGTTTTGTCCGCGCTTCCTTTATCATCAAGCGGCAAGGGCACGGAACTGCGAACGTGCAGGTCGCGCTGCGGAAAGGGAATTTCTACACCGTACTCCCTGAATTTCCTGACG
>DATFJD010000301.1:0-14100 GCA_035269475.1 Halalkalibaculum sp. | reverse complement strand
ATCCCAACCTATACGATCATCACCACCGACGCCAATGAAAAGATGAAGGAACTGCACGATCGCATGCCCGCCATGCTGTTGAAAGAGGAATGGAGTGAATGGCTGGATCCGAATAATAATGATACGTTAGCCCTAAAAAGCTTATTAAACCCTTTTCCTGATGATGCCATGGCCTTTTATCCGGTGAGTTCTAAGGTAGGCAATGTGAGGAATAATTCTGAGGAACTGATCCGGCCGAAGAAATAGACGACGGGGAACGCTTTTTTCCGCAAGTTACGTGATGGTCAGGCAGGCTGCACCGCAATTCGAGCTTCTGTTTGCGATACCGCGTCCCTTCTACTGGGGGCTCACATCAGGCAGCAGGCCGCTGGCCTCGCCCTCCGTTAAAACGTTGTTCTGATGTGGAACATTTTTGAACCATGTGAAACTTTGCGCAATAATCTAAACCAGCATCCGCACCCATTAGCCAAACTGCAGTTGCCAGTAGATATAAAGCAGTGCAAATCCGGTCAGGAATACCAGTCCGCCGCGGCTCAGCCACCTAAGCCAGGGCTTTGGCACGCAGTGATCAGGCATGTGATCGGCGGTGACAAGCCTGTAGTTGATATAGGCGAGAACCGGAGCCGTGAGGAAGGAGAGCGTGGTGGCAAGATCCACCATCAGCGTAAACTGGTCACCCAGGAAATATAATACCCCAAGTGACAACAGCGAGATCACGATCAACAGAAACCGGTATAGCAGGATATCGTCTTTGGTTGAAAAGCTTTTGGGTATCATTACCTCAAGCATGCGCCGTGTTACCCTCGGGTAAGCATCGGTAACGGTCAATGTAGTACTGAACATCGTTGTAAAAGCACAAATGATGATTACCGGGTAGGCCCACTGCCCCAGGCTGGAGGTATAAAGGTTGATCAGCTGACTGGAAAATACCGTCCCGCTGGAGGCATACTCTTCTCCGCTTCCAAACATGACCAAGGCACCGAGAAATAGAAAGCCCAGTGCCAGCACGGCTGCGCCGATATAGCCTATATTGAAGTCAATCAGGCTTTCCCTGAGCTTGGGCGTATACTTGGTCTGTTTAACCCGCTCCAGTGACCAAAGGGAATGCCAGGCGGCCGCATCAATGGGTATAGGCATCCATCCCATCAGGGCGATTAAAAAGGAAACCCCCGCAACATTCCAGATAGAAGGAGTCAGATTCGGCGGCATGGTCTGCTGCGCGCCCTGTATAAGAGCGGCCCCCACAGCGATGATGGTGGAAACGGCAAGTACTACCATAATCAGTTTTATAGCTCCATCAAGTGCCGAGTACTGTCCGGAGAGAAGCAGAAGGATACAGATAGCCAGAATGATAGCGCTCCAGGCCAGCGGGGAGAGGGCGATACCGGTAAGTTCGGCAGCCAGGCTAGCCGTTACAATGGTGACGGCAGCCTGAACGGCGAACATAGTACCGATGGTAAACACGATAAAGATTCCGATAGCCCATGTACCGAGGCGCTTGTACCCTTCAATCATGCTTTCGCCGGTAGCTATGGCGTAGCGCGGACCGTATTCGAGAAAGGGGTACTTGAATATATTGGCCAGGACAACAGCCCAGACCATGGCAAAACCGAACGTGGCTCCTGCGCGGGTTGACTGAACAAGATGGGATACACCTATAGCGGCTGCAGCCATTAGCAACCCGGGCCCGAGGCTCTGTTTTATGCCGTCCCAGCTATGTAACTTTTCCGCATCTTTTGAACTGTTCATCATCCCGTATTTTTAGTTGACCAAAAATAGATAGTAATTTTTGTGATAAATATAAAACTGTGAATATTCCGGAAGTTTTGGTTAGTTCAAATATTGTAAAGGGGTTTCGAATCTTAAATGAATTTTTGTTGTTTTAAGAAAAAACAGTGGGATCCTTAACACTAATTATTTGGAGGATTATATGATTACCCGTGACACTATCCTAAGCCTTATTGAACAAGCTGGGAATCCAAGCATATCCATTTATCTTCCTACTCACGAAAAAGGTGAGCAGGTTCAGCAAGACCCCATCCGATATAAAAACCTGCTCAAGCAAGTAGAACAGGAATTAAAAGATTACGAGGTAAAACAGGCAAAGATTGATGAACTTTTAGAAGAGGCAAAGAAATTGCTGGATCAGCCCATTTTCTGGCAGCATGCTGACAAGGGGCTGGCCATCTTTATTACGGAAGACAGTTTTGAGTACTTCAGGGTACCGCTCGATTTTAAAGAGCAGGTGCTGGTTGATAACCACTTCTTAATTACTCCCCTGATCCCGATGATTTCGCTCGACGGTACTTTTTCAATACTATGCCTCAGCCAAAAAAAGATTCGCTTGTTGAAATGCAGGCGGGATAATGTCGATCATATTCAGTTTGAAGAGGCTCCTGATAATCTTGAAGAGTTTCTAAAATATGATGTCAATGAGCCGCACCTGCAGCATCATTCAGGACAAGGTCAAGGCAATGCAATATTTCACGGTCATGGTGGGAGTTCGGATACCGATACCCATGAAATTGTAAATTATCTAAAAGCCGTTGAAAATGAAGTGACGTCTATTCTTCGAAAAAGAAATGACCCGCTAATTCTCGCGGGCGTAGAAAGAGCTATGGCCGAATACAGGAAGGCAAACAACTATAGCCGGTTGATGGACCAAAATATCGATGGCAATCCCGATCCAAAAACCGATGAAGAGATCAAAGACGAAGGATGGGAGATCATTAAATCTTACTTCCTGGAAGATATGTATAATGATATCAGCCGCTATTCCGATCTGACAGGCAGTGATAAACAGACGGATAATTTATCGCAGATTGTGGAAGGGGCCTATTATGGAAAAGTGGACTCTCTATTCGTTACCATTGGGGAGCAGAGCTGGGGCCGGTTCGACCAGGAAAAGGATACGGTTCACCACAGCAGTAAAAAGCAGAATGGGGAACATGACCTGATCAACGCCGCAGCAATCAAGACACTTTCCCAGGGAGGAAACGTATATGCTCTTGATAAAGAGGATATGCCTCAAACATCAACGGTGGCAGCTATTTTTCGCTACTAGCGTTAAGTCTATGATTAACTTTTGGGTCAATGGTTAAGGGTATATGGTATGATGGAATAAGTATATGGGAATAATGTGTGCGCTCGGAGAGGTATGTAGACTCGTATGTAGGGCTATATTGTTCTATATGCTGCGGAGCCTCCAAAGACCCATAGGCATCTGTTAGGTATTCATATACCATCCATTTTCCCATCATTTTATAGTTGTCGCGACACTGGTTTAGCGTACAGTATGTATAAAATCACTAAAGCACCGGTCACTCCGGTGCTTTTTTGTTTTTAAAACATTTTTCAAACAGTTCCTTTACTATAAGCCATTATATAGCCTTATTTAGCTAATGAATAAAACTAATTATAAGCAGATATTTATGTTACGACTTAAGTGTGTATTACTCTCCGCATTATTCCTGATAGCATTTACGGCAAGTGCCCAGAATCCTGCCGAGGCCGTTGCCGAAATGGACTATTATCTACCTGAAAACGTCAGCTATGATGGCGACATACCTACACCGGAAGAGGTGATAGGCATGGTGCCGGGAGAATGGCATGTGAGGCACGACCAGCTTTTAAAATATATGAGAACCCTGGCCGATGCCTCCGACCGGATCACGATTACCGAGTTTGGTAAAACCTATGAGGATCGGGACTTGGTTTACCTCACCATTACCTCCCCATCGAATCATGGCAATATTGAACAGGTAAGGAAGAACCACCTGGCACTGTCTGATCCCTCGCAGTCTGCCAACCTGAATACGGGAAGTATGCCTATTGTGCTCTATATGGGCTACAGTATTCATGGAAATGAGCCAAGCGGCTCAAATGCATCCATGCTGGTGGCCTACCACCTGGCGGCGGCACAGGGACAGGAGATGGAGGAAATGCTTAATAATTCGGTCATCCTGCTGGATCCCAGTTTTAATCCGGACGGCTTAAACCGGTTTGCCAGCTGGGCCAATACCCATAAGAGTGAGCATCTGGTATCGGATCCAAATAGTATGGAACTCAATGAAAACTGGCCCGGTGGAAGAACTAATCACTACTGGTTCGACCTTAACAGAGACTGGATGCTTGTTCAGCATCCCGAAAGCCAGGCGCGTATTCAAACCTTTCACGACTGGAAGCCCAATATCCTCACGGATCATCACGAGATGGGAAGCAATGCCACCTTTTTCTTTCAGCCCGGGGTACAGTCACGTACGCACCCGCTGACCCCCCAGCAAAACCAGAACCTGACCAAGGCAATGGCGGAATACCATGCCGATTTTCTGGATGAACAGCAGCGGCTTTATTACTCGGAAGAGGGCTTTGACGATTTCTACTATGGCAAAGGATCAACCTATCCAGACATCAATGGCGGAATTGGGATTTTATTCGAGCAAGCCAGCTCAAGGGGACATGCACAGCAAACCATACATGGTGAACTCAAGTTTCCATTTACTATTAAAAACCAGTTTATCACCTCGCTGTCAACGCTGGCCTCAGCCCAGGGTTTGCGAACGGACATCCTTAATTACCAGCGTGACTTTTTCCGCCAGGCGGAAGAGCAGGCTTCCAATGCATCCATAAAGGGATATGTTTACGGCATTTCAAGTGACCCGGCCCGAACTCACCATTTTACTGAAATGCTGAGAAGGCACAATATTGAAGTTTATAATCTGGGCCGAAATCTTGAAGTCGACGGGGAGCAGTTTGAAAGCGGCTCTGCTTTTATAGTGCCGTCCGATCAGAAACAGTATAAATTCATTGAGGCTCTATTTGAAAGAAGAACGACATTTACCGACAGCCTTTTCTATGATGTTTCAACATGGACCATGCCCTATGCCTTCAACCTGCCCTTTGCAGAGCTTGGCAGCAGGGAGTTCAACAGCAATCTGCTGGGCAGCCGCATAGAGGGACTGCCGGAAATGCCCAAAGGTGAAGTTATCGGAGGCCGAAGCGACTACGCTTACCTTTTTGAGTGGGATGGATACTATGCGCCGCGTTCACTGAATCGTTTACTGGATAAGGGCGTCCGGGCAAAAGTAGCAGCGGAACCGTTTACGGCGATAGTCTCTGAAGGGACCCGGGAATTTGATTACGGTACGATATTGGTACCCTTGGGCCCGCAGGAAGTGGAAAGCGAAACCATACATGAACTGGTAGAACAGGCAGCTTCGGATGATGCCGTGAACGTATATGCCGTTGGCACAGGCCTGACGCCGGGAGGAATAGATCTGGGAAGCAGCACCTTCGAAAATCTTGAAAAGCCTAATGTAGCAATTATTGCAGGTGACGGTACCAGCAGCTACGAGGTCGGTGAAGCCTGGCACTTGCTTGACCAGCGTTATGCCATGACGCCTACACTGATTACCAAAGACCGTTTCAGTTACGGTGACATTAGCAAATACAATGTTATCGTTATGGTAAGCGGAGGATACAATGACATGTCAGACTCGTCGGTAGAGAAACTGAAGAGTTGGGTCCGTGATGGAGGTACGCTGATTGCTACAAAGTATGCCATTAACTGGGCCAAGAGCAAAGACCTGGCGAATATTAAATTTGTAGGCGAAGATGAGGAAGAGAAAGAGGACGAAGAGGTTACAACCCGTCCCTATGCCGATCGCAGTGCAACACAGGGAGCACAGTATATCGGGGGTTCCATCTTCAATACAAAACTCGACCTGACGCATCCCCTGGGCTATGGTTATAACGATGATGACCTTACCGTTTTCAGGAACAGTACCCTGTTCATGGAAAAAGCGGATAATCCCTATGCCACCCCTCTTTACTACACGGACGAGCCCCTGGCCAGCGGGTATATCTCGGATGAGAATATGGAAAAGCTAAAAGGAACGGCTGCCATCGTAGTAAGCGGCTTTGGAAGAGGCAAGGTCATTACAATGACAGATAACCCGAATTTCCGGGCATTCTGGTACGGAACCAACAAACTGTTTATGAATGCCATCTTTTTTGGGCAGACGATTAGCGGCGGGTCGGCGAATTAATTCATGCATGCGTGCAGTACGCCCAAGTGGTGTACTGCACGCTTTACTGCGCTCACTGCGTATAAGCCGCTTCAATATCTTTTAGCTTCTCATCGATCATTTCCCTGGGATACCATCGCCCCTGCACCATGACACCGGCACGCTTTTTAAGGTTGCCAATATCATTCAGGGGATTGGCTTCCAGCAGCAACAGGTCCGCCCGCTGTCCTTTGGCAATGGTTCCGAAGGTATCTTCATCGCTAAAATATTCTCCGACTCTCACCGTCCCGCTTTCAAGAATTTCATACGGGTTCATGCCGGCTGCTGCCATATGAGGTAGCTCCCGGTGAAGTGAGAAGCCCGGCACGCTGAAGAGCTGTGGGGCATCGGTTCCCATCAGAATACGGACGCCTTGCCGGTTCATTTCCCGCAGCAGCTTTTGGCGCCATTCAGCTTGTTTCAGGGCATCTTTCCTTTCGCTTTCCCCGTGCTGATCAATGTTTCTGCTTACATAATTGGAGTAATTCTCACGAAGGGCTTTGGGTATATACTTTAACTCATCGTAGTTTTCCATAGCCGCGTAGTCGGCTGCTCCGATGATGGTTTCCCACAGTGCCTGTGTTGGAACAATCCAGGCACCGGCTGCTCTGGTTTTGGCTATAATCTCCCGCATGCGATTTTCCCATTCCGACTCTTCAAATTGCTGAAGCCAGCGGTAATAACCGTCAATATGATCCATGGTCTCCTGACCCATTTCAATGGCATGTTCTATTCCCACATCTTCAGGAACATGTCCACCGAATCGCATACCGAGGCTATTGGCCGTTTCAGCCATGGCATCATATTCTGCACGGGTGAGGCCCGGGTGAATTTTCAATAGGTCCCACCCTTCTTTCTTCTGCCGGTTCACTTTTTCTATAGCCTGCCGGGGAGAATCAATAGAGTTGCCGTTAAAACTGGGGCCGGCTAAATACAGGTTTGGGCCGACCATCTCGCCGCTGTTCACCTTCTCTTTCAGCTCAAGCTGATTTGGCCAGCCCAGCATACCACGGACGGTAGTTATACCGGCTGCCACGTAAAGAAAAAGCGTGTGCTCAACATATTCATCAGTATAATACGATGGCGCGTTGCCCGACGGGTCGGTAGGGGGCACATGGCCGTGCATTTCCGCAAGTCCCGGGATAATAAACTTGCCGGTGCCGTCGATAATCGCTGTTTGGTTATCCGGATTAACATCTCCGGCAGGGCTAACCCGGATGATACGGTCGCCTTCCACGATCACGGTGTGCCTCTCCAGGGTTTGTTCTCCCGTCATCGGGATAACGGTGACGTTGGTAAAGGCTGTCTTTTGAGCATTGCAATTGAAAGCGGTAATGGTAAAGAGGAGGATGGATAATACGAAGGTAAATTTTTTCATAGCAGGCACCGGTACCGGTATTTAGCGTTAGCGACTGCTACAAATAAAGCACAAAGAGGGGCACTAAAACAAGAAAATTAATCGAGATACTCAAAAAGAGAGACCTCCAAGATACGATACACGGTAATTGCACTATTTCCAGGGTGGTTTGGTGTACCTTGGAGGTTTGCCAAAAAACTAGAGGGCGTTCTGAATCTTATCGGTGAAGTCAAGTTTTTCCCATGGGAACTCCTCTCTTCCAAAATGTCCGTATGCAGCTGTTTTTTTGTAAATGGGCTGTTTAAGATTAAATCGATCGATAATTCCTGCCGGTGTGCAATCAAAAGTCCGCTGAATAGCTTCGGCAAGTTCTACGTCTTTAACTTTTCCCGTACCATAGGTATTTACATTTACGGAAACCGGTTCCGGAATCCCTATAGCATAAGCAAGCTGAATAAGGCATTCATCGGCGAGGTCAGCAGCTACTATATTTTTTGCTATATGACGTGCGGCATAAGCGGCACTTCGATCTACTTTTGAGGGGTCCTTCCCTGAGAAAGCACCTCCGCCGTGACCACCGCGCCCCCCATAGGTATCCACAATAATTTTTCTACCCGTCAAGCCGGTATCACCATGAGGCCCGCCGATCACAAACTTGCCGGTGGGATTAACATGGAAGATTGTTTTAGGATCCATTAGTTCTTCCGGAATGATCTCGGGTATGAGATGTTTTTTTAGATCTTCCTTAATTTTGGCTTGATCTACCCCTTCATCGTGCTGAGTAGAAATTACAATGGTATCCACTCGTTTTGGTTTGCCTTCTTCATCATATTCAACAGTCACCTGGCTTTTACTGTCCGGGGCCAGGTAAGGCATCAGTGTTGTTTTCTTACGGATATGTGCCAGCTCCCTCAACAGGTCGTGGGAATATTGAAGAGTCATTGGCATATAAGTATCTGTTTCCCGGCAGGCATAACCGAACATCATCCCCTGGTCTCCGGCTCCCATCTGCTTGTCTTCACCTTCGTCAACACCCTGGGCAATGTCTTCACTTTGTTGATGAATGGTTGTCAACACTCCGCACGACTCCGAGTCAAATCGATATGAATTCTTGGTATAGCCGATTTCTCGTATTACGCTCCGGGCAATTTCCTGTACATCAACATAAGAATCGGTATCAACCTCACCTGAAATAACCGCTAAACCGGTGGTAACCAGCGTTTCAACAGCAACTCGTGAGTCTGGATCCTCACTTAGCATGGCATCAAGGATGGCATCAGAAATTTGATCTGCGATTTTGTCGGGATGGCCCTCAGAAACGGACTCGGAAGTAAAAAGATGTTTCATGAAAATTAAATAATAATTCGATTAATGTAGTTTAGCGGCAAAGAAGCTAAGAAAAAAAGTTCATAGTTAACACCGTTATTGGCCGGTATCTCATTGAACAATCAGCCTAGTCAAAAAAACCGGGAGCTTTCTCTTCGGGATCGACATTCAGGTACTGAAATGCCTTTCGGGTAGCGATACGGCCTTTGGGAGTTCGCTGCAGGAATCCTTCTTTAATGAGGTAAGGTTCATAAACCTCTTCGATGGTTCCCTTGTCTTCACCCACCGCTACCCCCAGGGTTCCCAGGCCTACCGGCCCGCCCGAATAGTTTTCAATGATGGCGCGAAGTATGCGGATGTCCATTTCATCAAAACCGTTTTGATCCACGTCGAGTGCATTCAAGGCCTTGTCGGCAATGGCATCTGTTATGGTATCCATATCCTCCACCTGGGCAAAGTCACGGGTTCGGCGCAGCAGCTTGTTCACAATTCGGGGGGTGCCCCGGCTGCGGCGCGCAATTTCGTGAGCTCCCGTTTCCGTGATGCCCATATTCAGTATAGCAGCTGTTCTGAGTGCTATGCGCTGCAGAAGCTCTACATCATAGTAATCCAGCCGCATGTCAATGCCAAAGCGGGCGCGAAGCGGGGCGGTAAGCAGCCCTTTTCGCGTAGTGGCTCCTACCAGGGTGAAATGGTTCAGGTCAATCTGTATGCTGCGTGCATTGGGACCGGAATCGATGACTATATCCAGTTTGTAATCTTCCATGGCTGAATACAAATACTCCTCGATGACCGGGTTCAGCCGGTGTATCTCATCGATAAAAATGACGTCGCCTTCGTCAAGGTTGGTAAGCATGCCGGCAAGATCGCCCGGCTTTTCGAGAACCGGACCTGTAGTCGGTTTAATCTGAACGCCCATCTCATGAGCAACGATATGGGCCAGGGTTGTTTTTCCCAGTCCCGGAGGGCCCGAAAGAATAACGTGGTCTAAAGCTTCTCCTCGCTTTTTGGCGGCCTGTATGAATACAGATAGGTTTCTCAGTACTTTCTGCTGACCGATAAACTCTTCAATGCTTTTCGGCCTGACATTCTGCTCGAATGCTTCGTCGTTATTGGAGGCGTCTAACAATGGATTTTGCACGATAAAAGCTGATAATGAGTAATGACAATCGTTGGGTCAAAAGTAACTCATTATTTACAAACATTCGAAGCGCAAATATCTCAATTTTTTATAGCCGTTTAATATTCCGGATCTGTAATACCAAGCTCCTCATCGAGTTTCTTCAGGAGCCGTTCAGCCGGATTTCGGTAAATACCGTCCATGCTAAAGGTATTTAGAATAGCCTTACGTCCCTCTTTCAGGCGATCCATATTCATGTAAGAATTTCCGAGGTACCAGTATGCCTTCTCTTCAAGTATGCGGTCGTCCTGGACTTTTTGGATGGCACTCTTAAATGAGGCAGATGCGTCCGCATAGTTTTCCCTGTTATATTGAATAATACCCAGGTTTAAATATGCCATGGATACATTGGGTGAACTCCCATAGTTGTCAATAACATTATTATAGAAACCCAGCGCTTTTTCCACGTCTCCGGATATGGCAGCCTTAAAGCCCAGGTTTAACAGCGAATCAATTGCGGATATTTCGGAGCCTTGCGATCGAAGAACCTCCGGGGAAGCAAGATTTTCGACCACATTAATTTCTCCAAGTACCAGCTCCTGCAGGCTCTTCTCTTTTTCACCCTGTAAGAAGCTGATTGAAATAATAAGGATTGCGACAGATGCGGCGGCAGCAACCCACTTCCAGGATTCCTTGAACATTTTGCCAAACCGATTCTTTGGGTGGCCCGGCAGAGATCTTTCTTTTCCGGCGGATTCCTGTTCTTCAATAATCTGCTTGATATACAGTTCCGTTTCCAGCAGCTCGATATAATCGGGCCGCATCAGCAACGCTTTCCATAGATTTTCTGCCTCTTCGGCAGACAGGTGTCCTTTGATGTAAGCGTCAATTTGTTTTTCAAGATCTAAATCTCTTGAATTGTCCATATGTGGGGGTCAGCATTTAAGTTTATTAAGATGCAAAACAGCAACCAATGTTTATCGCACCATATGTATGACCGACGAGATGGCCATTCCTTACAATTAAAGTTCACTTTTTTTCTTATAGCACTCATTTAGCTTGCTTATGAGGCGGTGTTTTCGGGTCCAGGTGTTACTGACGCTCAGATTAAACCGTTCAGCCACCTTTTCAGCTTCGGCTCCGGGATTACGGAACCAGTACCGCATAAAAGTCTGATATTCTTTCTTTAACTGGCTTAAACACCATTCCAGGATCTCTTTTCTCTCTTTATCCAATAGGTTCATAAGCTGCTCGGCCGACGAGTGATTGTCGTCGGGAACCTCCTCATAATGTTCTTCTTTTTTTTTCTCTTTCATCTTGAGATAATTGTTCCTGCAGGAGGTCATAATATAAGAAAGGACCTTATCTGTATCCCTCAGCTTGTCTTCTTTAATAACTTCAATGCATTGCAGAATGGTCTCTTGTACGCAATCTTCCGTATCAACCCTCGATGCATTCATATGAATGCTTAAAAAGCGCTTAAGCCTGGGCACAAGCTTTTGCATCATTTCATTGACTCTTGATGAGTCGTTTTCTCTAATGGCTTTAGCCAGTTCAGAATATTCCATGTATCTTATTTTAAGCCAACAACTTTGAATAGTCTATTTATAACACTTTTAAAGATACCTTACAACATTAGAAATTCTCGAAGATTGGCTATTAAAACAGTATTTAATTTCTTTTTTTATAGGAAGAGAACTAATATCAGCTCTCAGTTCAGTTGACATTCCCATTGCATGTATCGCGTAAAACTAAAAAATTTTGAAGGCCCCCTCGATTTACTGCTCTTTTTTATAAAAAGGGATGAGCTGGATATTTATAATATCCCCATATCGTACATTACCGAGCAGTTTTTGGAATACATTCGCCTGATGGAAGAGCTCGACCTGGATGTGGCCAGTGAGTTTATCCTTATGGCCAGCATGCTTATGTCTATCAAGGCTAAGATGATGCTTCCGAAGGAAGATTCTGATGACGATGAGATGGACGAAAATGATCCGCGATATGCTCTTGTGCAGCGCCTGCTTGAATACAAGCGCTACAAGGAGATGGCGGAAAAAATGAGCGATATCGAAGAGGAGAGCCAGAAAAGATATTATCGCCGCCACTACAAAGCAGACCAGGTTCAAAAACAGGCCAGCGGTGAAGCCCTGCAGGATGTGACAATGTTTGATCTGATGGCAGCTTTTAAAAAGGTGCTTTCGGATATTAAGAAGCAAAACCTCGTTCATCATGTAGAAAAGATAAGTGTAACTGTTGAGCAGCAAACGGAGTATGTGCTTGAGCGCCTTCATAAGGGCGGCAGAACATCTTTCGGGCAGATTTGTTCCGAGCTCAAGAACCGGATGAAGGTGGTAGTTACCTTTTTGGCGGTATTGGAGATGCTGAAGGAGCAACAGATAAATCTGTATGTTGAAAATGACGATCCTACCGACTTTTACCTGGATCTTAAACCGGTCGATGAAATTATAGGCAATTCTCCCGCACAGATAGAGAGCGAACTTTAAAAAACGTTTAGAAAAGGTACAGACAATGAAAGTGAGACTAGTTACCCTTGTTCTGTTGATAACTTTCGGCTGCAGCTCCTCAAGGGACTCGGCCACCACAGATTCAAACTCAGTTAGTAAGCCATCAACCGATACGGAAACCCTCATCTCTTACCAGGACCGGATAACCGTACCCTATCTTAGGACGCATCTTTCAGTTCTTGCAGCAGATTCTATGGAGGGAAGAGAAACCGGCACACGCGGACAAATTATGGCGGCAGAGTATCTGGCCGGCCAGTATCGAAGCATGGGCTTAAAGCCGGTCGGCGATAACGGCACCTATTATCAAAACTTTGATCTTTCGGCCACCAAGCGAGACAGTACGGTATTCAAGACCTACAAAGTTGAGGATGGAGAGAAAGAGCTTATAGAACGGTCCGTCGAGAGCCTGGATAAGATGGCTTCATATATTCGTTCCTATGGCGGGAGCGATTCGCTCAGCGGGGAAATTGTTTTTGCGGGTTTCGGAGTAAACGATCCTGCTAATAATATTGCCCACCTTGAGGGCCTGAATCTAAGCGGCAAGTGGGTGCTGGTTTTTGAGGAAATTCCCCATGTTGTAGATGGCGATACCCTTGTCAATCCGGCTATAGACGGCCGGCGCAGGTTAGCTTCGGCCGTTAATCAGAAAGGAGCGGAAGGATTACTACTGATTCCGGACATGAACCGGGCCGAATTTCAAGATCTGGCAAAGCGGGTACAGCCCATGTATAGTGAGCCTTCATCGCTGAGCCTTGACTACTTAAACAGTGGTTCAAGCAGCGGATTCAGCAAGGGTTATACCGTAATTAATCCCGAACTGGCAACAAAAATTCTGGATTTGAAGGGACCTAAAGATCTGGATTCGCTGAGGGCCAATCTGGTCGATAATATATCGAACTTTTCTCCTCGCACTACCGGCTATATGCTTAGTCAGACTCCCTATTCCAGCAAGCCTAAAGTAGAGACCGAAAACGTACTTGCTTTCCTGGAAGGTGGTGATCCCAAGCTTAAAGATGAGGTGGTAGTACTTACTTCACATTATGACCATGTTGGTATAGGAAGGCCCGACAGTACCGGAGACCGTATCTATAATGGAGCTGATGATGACGGCAGCGGAACGGTTGCCATATTGAATATAGCCAGGGCATTTACCGAGGCCAGGGAAAATGGGTATGTGCCTAAACGAAGTATTCTATTTCTGAATGTTACCGGCGAAGAGAAGGGATTGCTGGGTTCAAGGTACTATTCCGACCATCCCGTTATACCTATTGAAAAAACAGTGGCAAACATTAATACCGATATGATCGGCCGCATCGATGCCCGCCACGAGAAAATGGGCCAGGAAAACTACAGCTATATCATCGGCGGTAAAATCATCTCATCCCAGCTTGACAGCCTCCTGGAGGTAGCCAACAAGCAATCAGGTAATATTGAATTGAGTAGCCGCTATAATGATCTGAAAGATCCCAACCGCTTTTACCGCAGAAGCGATCACTGGAACTTCGGACGGCTCGGGGTACCTTTTGTTTTTTTCTTTACCGGGGTTCATGAAGACTATCACCGTCCTTCAGACGAAGTGCATAAAATACGCTTTGAAAAAATGGCAAAAATTGCCAAAACCATGTATGCCACAACAGTGCTGATAGCTAATACCGATAAAGCCCCCGAAGTAGACAACCAGGAGTTTATAGAAATTACGAGGGA
>DATFJD010000300.1:0-5322 GCA_035269475.1 Halalkalibaculum sp. | reverse complement strand
GGACTAAGCCCATCTTACAATACCCAGGCTGACTGGAGCGTTGTTGACATCGAGCTACTGAGAAGAGTGGAGCGGAACACCCCCTTCATCTATCCCGATGGGTCGGGCAATAATTTTTCCCATGTTATGCCGGATTACGGATCTCAACAGTATTATGAACTGATTAGCAAGTACTATCAATACGGTCCCGGGTGGAGGGATTTTGGAAGTAATCAGAACGGCGGAACTCTGGACAATCCGTACAAACTGAACTGGGACGGTACGGATATGCCCTTCAATTTTTTCCGGGGCTCTTCTCTGGCAGAACGTTTTAATGATAATTACCGGCTTGCCGGGAACATGCTGTCACTTATTGTACTTAACCATATAGTGTCTGCCTTTGATGCCTTCTTGACCGTAAAAATCAGAAATAACCGTATCAAGGCAGAAGCAAACCCCTTAAAGCTTCAAAGCTTTTCTGTAAAATATCACTTTTAAGAAAAGCCAAAAGAGCCGTATTTTTAGACCTATGATTGAAAAACTGCGAGATTTACTTACCAGCAAAAAATTCTATGCTTCTGTAAGCACGATCATTGCCGCCGGAGCCCTGCTACTTCTGTTACTGGATTTTGTATTGATGCCGGCCTATACAAACTATGACGAAGGTGTTACCGTACCGGACGTTACCAGGCTATCCCTTACCGAAGCCGACAGCCTGTTGACGACCTACGGGCTGCGTTTTGAAGTATCTGAGCGCCGTTCCAATTCGGCATATCCGGCAGACTATGTAATTGACCAGACACCCTCGGCCTCTGAAATTGTCAAGCCAAACAGAAAAATTTACCTGACGGTAAACACGGTATCCACACCGAAAGTTGAAGTGCCTAAAGTGGTAAATCTCTCCCTGAGAAACGCCAAAATACAGCTGCAAAATTATGGCCTGGTTGTCGGTACAGTGAGCTATGAATCGTCGAGATTCAAAAGTAGCGTGCTCCGCCAGTCCATTCCGGCCGGGAAGACGGTAAACAAGGGGACCGTCGTTAATTTAGCCGTCAGTGACGGCCTCGGCGAAAAGATGGTTGCCGTACCCAATATCATCGGTTCAAGGCTTGCAAAAGCCCAGCAGATGCTTCGCACAGCCGGTTTGCGCGTTGGCGAGATACGTTTCCAGCCAAGTAAGCAATACCCGCCAAATACCATCCTCGACTTTAGCCCAAAGCAAGAAAAAGTCATTGAAGGTGAAACAATGAAGCTGGTGGTATCCGAACGATTTGATGTCAAGGAGGAAAGCGAGTCGGGTGCCGTCATAGATACAACCTTCGTGGCTGACCCCGATAGCTCTCAAATTCAAAACTGATTCTCATTATGGACTTTGAACTACCCATTTTAGCTCCTTCCATCCTTGCCGCCGACTTCACAAAACTCGGCGAAGAGATAAGCACCTGTACCGATGCCGGTGTAAAATGGATTCACTGTGATGTTATGGACGGCCATTTTGTGCCCAATATCAGTTATGGGCCAGCCATTGTGGAAGCCGCAGGCAGGGCGAGCGACGCCTTTTTGGATGTTCATCTCATGATTGAAAATCCCGACCAATACATTGAGGCATTTGCCGATGCCGGCGCCGATCAGCTGACCGTTCACCAGGAAGCCTGTCCGCACCTGCACCGGACCATTCAGATCATCAAACAACACGACATGATGGCCGGGGTTGCGGTCAATCCCGCTACCTCGCTTAACACCATTGAGCCCATTCTCGAATATGTAGACCTGATACTTATTATGAGCGTGAATCCCGGATTTGGGGGACAGTCATTCATCGACAATACCTATCAACGGCTCAAGGATATGAGTATCATGCGTGATAACAAACAGCTTGGATTCCTTATTGAAGTGGATGGCGGCGTGGGCATAGAGAATATTGAAAAAGTTGCCCGCTCCGGCGCCGATGTACTGGTTGCCGGAAGCAGCGTATTTAAAGCGAAAAATACAGCCGAAAGCATCCGTGAGCTCACCAAAAAAGCCAGCATTGGAAAAGGAACGCTGGTTTAATTTCGAAGTGTTTCTTTTAGTAGTTTACTGGCCGGTATGCATGTGTTGAATCCAAATTAAGCCTGTCTGCCACTAAATTTTTTCTGTGACTTTCCTTATTTTAAAGGTTTATAAACTTAAATAAAATATTCTGAGGACCGCTTATCACTGAGCAACAAAACCTTGAAGTTGAATCTATACAGATAGACAAGGTAGAACCGGTCATCATACTTGGTTTTGGTGATGAACACCTGTCTACCCTTGAAGATGCCTATCCGGAGACTGTAATTACAGCACGCGGCAACAATATCAAACTGAAAGGCCCTGAAAAAGACCTCAAAGAGCTGAGAGAAATCTTTAATGAGCTGGAGAGCATGGCCAAGCGAAACGGTAACCTCACCGATCGCGATGTTGAAACCGTTCTGGCACTGACCAAAGGTGACCGCGAACCGGAAGAGACCAATCCCCTGCGGGATAAAAGCATCACCGGTGACTTCATTTTAAATACCCACGACGGCAAAGCGGTAAAAGCCAAGACTCCGGGCCAAAAAGAGATCCTTGAAGCCTCGGCTAAAAATGATATTGTTTTTTCTATCGGCCCCGCCGGTACCGGAAAGACCTATACTTCTGTTGCCCTTGCGGTTAAAGCACTGAAAGAACGAAAAGTAAATAAAATTGTCCTCGCCCGGCCGGCTGTTGAAGCGGGCGAAACGCTGGGTTTTCTTCCCGGGGATCTTAGGGAAAAAATTGATCCCTATCTTCGTCCCTTGTATGACGCCCTGGAGGAAATGATTGAGTATGACCGGCTGGAGCTTCACATCGCCAAAGGAACCATTGAGATTGCACCGCTTGCCTATATGCGCGGGCGAACGCTCAACAACTCATTTGTGATACTGGATGAAGCCCAGAATGCGACCAACATGCAGATGAAGATGTTTCTCACCCGTATCGGCTTCAACAGCCGGGCTATTATAACCGGGGACATCACCCAAACCGATTTATCCAATAAAGATCAGTCCGGACTTATTTCCATCCAACATATCCTAAAAGACATCGAAGGAATTTCCTTTGTGTATCTTGATGAGAAAGACGTTGTAAGGCATAAGCTTGTCAGAGATATTATTGACGCCTACGAACGTTTTGAAAATGATAATAATTAGAACCCTGAGAGCACAATCCGGGCAATTCCGGAATTATCCGGAAAATGACATTCATTCTGTTACTGTAGCATCGCAATTATTTTTATGAGCATACAAGAAACAAAAGCCTATCCTCTTTATGAGGGCACCTTTTCAGTTGGACTCGATAAGAAGTTTAATAGAATCGACAGGTATGATGCTCCTGCCAAAGGGGCTTTGAAAATTTCCCTGAATCCATTCCTGATTACCGGAAAAGAACGAAACTATCTCTTTGATGTGGGAATCGGTGACCTTGGCGAAGATACCGGCACCGATACCATCAAGGAAAATCTTGCCAAATTCGGTTTGACGGAGTACGATATTACCGACATTTTCGCCAGTCACCTGCACTATGACCATATCGGTGGCCTGGCAGGTAAAGGTGAAGGCTACTGGGAACTGACCTTCCCGGAAGCAAACCTTTGGGTTTCTAAAAAAGGCTGGCAAAAAGTATTGGACCAGGAAGAATATTCTGATGAAGAGTTAGCAGAATTCATCCACTTTCTTGATGCAAAGGCAAACTTGAAATTTCTCGAGGAGTCTGGACAGCCTTATGCCGATATCACCGTTGAAAAAATTGGGGGACATACCGAGTTCTCACAGGTCCTGCTTTATGATGACGGCGATTACAAGTACCTTATGGCCGGTGACGTGTTGGCTACCCGCGGGGAAGTAAACCGCAAGTTTGCTGCTAAATATGACTTTGATGCCAAGCAAAGCATGAAAATAAGGAAAGAGCTGACACGTAAAGCCTATGAAGAAGGATATACCATACTCGGCTATCACGACAGCCACCATCCCCTCTTCCGGCTTTCCGATTATGACGACGAAAAAGGATATACCATAAAAAACATAGATATAAATGTCCCTGCCTGATTTTATTGAAGAGTCTGTTACCTATCTCAAAGAGCAAGGTGTACCCGATAACCTCGAAGCGGCGGTTATTTTAGGCTCCGGACTCGGAAGCTTCGGAAAGAGTATCGCCGATCCGTCATTTATTGGGTATGAGGATATACCGCACTTTCCCTCGACATCCGTGAAAGGCCATGACGGCCGCCTTATTTCCGGGAAGGTGCATGGGAAAAATATCATTGCTTTTTCCGGACGTTTCCACCATTACGAAGGCTATGATTTTGAGGAAACTGCCATTCCCGTTTATATTGCCAAAGCTTTAGGCGTAAAGAAATTGATCATATCCAATGCCGCCGGCGCCATCAATACCGATTTTGAGGTAGGTGACCTGATGGTGATCGACTCTGTTATGCGACAGAACATGGGCATCTCTCCCAGGGGAAATCCGCAGCATCGCTACAATCACTACCCTTTTGCAGATAAAGCCCGCAAGCTTGCCGCAAGCCTTGAACTCGCGGTGCAGAGAGGAACTTATATATATGTTACCGGACCCAATTACGAGAGTAAAGCCGAAATCAGGGCTTTTCGAAAGATGGGAGCCGATGCCGTGGGCATGTCAACCGCACCTGAACTATTCGAAGCAGCACGCCTGAGGCTAAAGTCTGTGGCTATCTCTCTGATCAGCAATATGGCTACGGGAGTTACCAAGGAGAAACTCGACCATGAAGAGGTAAAAATCGCTGCCGAATCACGGAAGGAAGATTTTGCCAAACTGGTCAGTAAACTGGTTCTTGATCTTTAGCCGCAGATTGGCACAGATTTTACTTTACAAACAACCATTCTTTAGATATAAAATATTTGCTCAGATCACGATAACAGATGGGCGGTTTAACAAACCGCCCTACGGATCCGTAATAATCCGTGCAAACTCGCGGCTAAAAACTACATGTCCAGTGTCTGCTGGTTCCCGTATTTATCAAGATACTGCTTTAGTTTGACCTTTTTGCGGGTACTTGCACTGGTCATATAACGGGTCTTGCCGAATATGGGCCGCTCCTGCCAGGCCCGGTCAAAGCGGCCGAAACACCAGAATATGCCCGAATAACTGTTCGGGTCACGCCCGTCAATGGCATAGAGGTTATTCAATTCAATCAGATAGTCAAGCGCAGTTCGGGGGTCGGGGGTCCACTGCATTACTTTCTTTCCCCAGAGCATCCGCAGGTAATTATGAATGATGCCCTCCTCCCTCAGCTGGGTTTGAGCCGCATTCCATATTTCATCA
>DATFJD010000299.1:0-2248 GCA_035269475.1 Halalkalibaculum sp. | reverse complement strand
ACCGATGGTGCCGCACAGGATGAGCAGGCCTTTCGCCTCGCATCTGATATTCAGGTGGATCAAAGAACAGAAATCGAACGGATGCGTTTAATGCTGAATCAACTGCCTGACTAAAAAATCCCTTCCCTATTCTTATCAGTTAATTAAATACTTACTTACTAAACCAGAACATAGCTATGACTTACGATTATAAAAGCAATAAACCCGGCTCCGGCCTTACCGGTATGGGCAAGCGCTCACTATGGTTACTGTTAACAGTTTTTCTGTTTGGCACCTATGCCTGCGCTCCTTCTACGGTAATGGAAAAATCTGCTTCGGCATCTTCCGATACCGGTACCACTGTAACTTCTCCATCAAACATTAAACCCGTAACGGAAGTAGAATCGCCAAGCCCGGATCCCCGTGTCGGCCTAAAGGCAGGTTTGTTTGATGCCGGCGAAGCCATCTGGAACCTTGAGATGGTGTCGCAAACGCCTCCGCCGGAAGATTTTATCGGGGTTACGAATTCCGATTTAGCTTTTAAAGACAATTATGCCATTCAGGGCAACTATAATGGTTTTATGGTTTGGGATATATCCAATCCTGCTTCTCCTGAACTTGTGGTAGATTTCCTTTGTCCCGCCTCACAAAGTGACGTTTCAGTTTACGGGAACCTGCTTTTTGTATCCGGTGAAGGGCTGGGCGGACGACTAGACTGCGGTACGCAGGGTGTTGACAAGACCGTCAGTGATGATCGCCTGCGAGGTATTCGTATATTTGATATCACTGATATAAAAGAACCGAAATACGTTTCGAATGTTCAGACATGCCGGGGTTCACACACCCACTCTGTTTTGGATGATCCCCAGGATGATGAGAATGTATATGTTTATGTATCAGGGTCTGCGCCTGTCCGTCCCGAGGAGGAGCTGCCCGGATGCAGTAGTGCCATGCCCGATGAGGATCCGAATTCTGCCCTTTTTCGAATTGAGGTCATAAAGGTGCCGCTGGCGAATCCTGAGCAGGCAGCTATTGTAAACTCCCCGCGTATCTTTGAAAACCTGACGGAAGCACCCCGACACGGAATGTCGCCTGCCGATATTGCCAAGCTTGAAAAAGCAGAGAAAGAAGGTGCTTTTATAGCAGAGTTCTGGGGACGCAAAAGAATTGTTTCTGACCGGTTCATCAAACCAATGCTTGCCCAGATGGTTGAAGAGAGAGGCGGCAGCGGTGAACCTACGGCCGCTGACAGTGCCAAGCTGCGTAAAGAGCTTCCAAAGATGCTTGCCGAACGATTCGGCAGCGATGACGACGATGACAATGAGCAGCAGGAAAGCCGCGGGCCGAACCAGTGTCATGATATTACACTTTATCCCGAGATCGGGTTGGCAGGCGGTGCCTGCGAAGGGTACGGACTGCTGCTCGATATCAAGGATCCGGCAAACCCCAAGCGCGTGGACGCGGTAGCCGATTCTAATTTTGCCTACTGGCACTCAGCCACTTTTAACAATGCGGGTGACCAGGTTCTGTTTACCGATGAGTGGGGCGGCGGCGGACAGCCCAAATGCCGTGAAGACGATCCGAGGGAATGGGGAGCCAACGCTATTTTTACCATCAATGAAAATAACAAGATGGATTTCCAGAGTTACTATAAAATGCCGGCGCCTCAAACTGAGCAGGAAAACTGTGTGGCGCACAACGGTTCGCTGATTCCTATTCCGGACCGCGACATCATGGTACAGTCATGGTACCAGGGCGGTATTTCCATCTTTGACTGGACAAATCCGGAGAACCCGGTTGAGATTGCCTTTCACGATCGCGGGCCGGTTGATTCCACCCGCATGCAGATGGGAGGAAGCTGGTCGGTATACTGGTACAACGGCGCTATCGTAAATTCCGAAATAGCCCGCGGTATGGATATCTTCAAGCTGAAGCCCAGTCCCTATATAACCAAAAATGAGATTGCGGCTGCCAACACGGTAACGTTCGACCAGCTCAATCCACAGGGACAGCCGAAATTTGAGTGGCCGGCTACCTTCGCACTTGCCAAAGCCTATGTCGATCAGCTCGAAAGAGGTGAAGGTATGTCAAAAGAGCGTCTTTCTACGACCCGTCAGGTACTTGCCCGGGCAGAACAGGCTTCAGGGTTGCAACGCAGCACACTGCTTAAGGCTCTGGCCGAAGATGTTGAAAAGGGAGCTCAGAATTCCGATCACTCCGAGAAGATTTCCAAGCTGGCCGAAACGATGCGTAGCCTGGCTTCAAAATA
>DATFJD010000298.1:0-27784 GCA_035269475.1 Halalkalibaculum sp. | reverse complement strand
TCCCAGAAAGGCAAAGGAAGAAAATATGGATGCTCCCATCACAAAGTAGAGTATCAGCAGGTTCATGCTGCGATCGCCGGCTACAAACCCTGTGACGCTGTCACTCACTTTTAAACCCGGAATTATTCCCATAGCAAGGGTAAGGGCAAGATAAATGCCGCAAACAATTAAGATAATCACCCAGCTCTCCATGCTATCCGCCCCCGGAGTTCAGTGAGGGGCCTTCCTTTTCGGGTTCCGTCAGATAGTACCAGAGCAGCAGTGAGAAGGCCGCCAGCAATGCAAATATTACCCAGGCAAAGGAAAGGGGTATTCCAAGGACTAGCGGATATATATCTGAGAAAACGGGATAGACCGGCCAGATCAGGCACAGCTGAATAAGCAGCAGTCCTCCCGTGAAAATAATTTTACGTCGACTCATACGATGCAGTATCAGTATTTGTAAACTATTTTTTTGGTAATGGGACCAATATGCAATGCAAACTCACCGGCTTCGGTTATCCATTCATTATCTTTGCCTACGAATGCAAGATCTTCCGGGTGCAAGGTAAAAGTGACTGTCTTTGTTTCACCTGGATCAAGTTGAATTTTGTCAAAACTACGCAGTCGTTTCACTGCGGGAGTGATACTTGCCACCAGGTCACTGACATACAGTTGAACTACCTCTTTACCGCTTCTATCGCCGGTATTAGTGACGTCAATGCTTACAGTAGTTTGTCCGGTTGAATCAAATTCGCTGTTCTTCAGTTGCATATTGCTGTATTCAAACGATGTGTAGCTTAGTCCGTGTCCGAACTCCCATTGTGGATTAAATGCATCGGTACCGAAATTGGTATCGACCTGATCGGTGTAGTTATGATCATAGGTCACCAGGTCGTTGGGATACCTGGGATAGGTAATGGGAAGCTTGCCGCTGGGGTTTGCATCGCCAAGCAGGATGTCCGCTATGGCATTTCCGCCCTCATCACCGGGCAGGTAGCCCATCAGTACGGCCTCTGTTTTCGGTTCGATATCACTGACAATTCGGGGACGTCCTTCAATTAAAACCATTACAACAGGCGTACCGGTTTCGGCAATGGCCTCTACCAGGTCTCGCTGGGCTTGCGGCAGCCACAAGTCTCTCAGGTCACCGGGCTTTTCTGTATAAGGAGCTTCACCGATGCATACCACGGCAAAATCATTGTTCTTAGCAGCGGCAACGGCTTCGTCAATATTTATTACGCTGTCTATAGCTGTTCCTTCTACGTAGGTTACAGATGATTGTCCCAGTTTGGTACGAAGAGCTTCAAGAATAGTAGGCTTTCCTTCGGTATCGTATTGAGGATCGGTTCCCTGCCAGGTACGCGACCACCCGCCGTTCAGGGCAGTCAGTGAATGCGCATTGGGGCCTGTGACCAGAATCTTTGAGTCTTTTGAAAGAGGAAGAATTTCGTTCGAATTTTTTAGCAGGGTGACGGCTTCGGCGGCAGCGTTATAGCTGTCTTTAGCAAATTCCTCCGATCCGAATTTGTCGTAAAGGCCTTCCTCTTCATAATAGGGGTTTTCGAACAGTCCGAGCTTGAATTTTACCGTCAGTATTCTGCGAACCGCCTCATCAATTCTTTCCAAGGGTACCTTTCCTTCTTCAACCAGTTCCTTAAGGAGTTTTGGAAACTCAAGATCGAGAGGAACCATGCTCATATCCACACCCGCATTTACAGCCATCTCTATGGCTTCTTTATGGGTTTTAGCTACTTTGTGACGTGATTGCAGGTAGATGATATCCTCCCAGTCGCTAACGGCTATGCCTTCAAAGCCCATTTCATCTCTAAGTAAACCGGTAAGAATATCTTTATTGGCGTGAACGGGAATTCCATTCATTTCCCCGGAGTTGATCATCACGGTAAGAGCACCGGCTTCGGTGGCTGCTTTAAATGTCGGCAGTACATATTCACGGAGCTGTCTTTCCGGTATCCATGCCTGGGTGCGGTCTTTTCCGGTGATCGGCAGGCTGTATCCCAGGAAATGTTTCATGGTGGCCGCTACATGATGAGGGTCGGCGGCGTCATCGCCCTGGTAGCCTTCAACCATGGCAACGCCCATCTCTGTAGCCAGGTGTACATCTTCTCCGAAAGTTTCCCAAAGCCTGGGCCAGCGTGCATCTCTTCCGATATCAAGAACAGGTGAAAAAGACCAGGGAATATAAGAAGCACGGGTTTCATAAGCCCCGACTTCCGCACCTCGCTTAGCAAATTGTGTGTCCCAGGTAGCTGCAATAGCAATCTGCTGGGGAAATAGAGTAGATCCCAGGGTGTAATTTGCACCGTGGATGGTATCAATACCGTAGATCACGGGAATACCGGTTGGCTTCTCGTTCATAGCGACTTCCTGAATTTGCCGGATGATCTCCCGCCAGTGTTCAACGGTATAGGCGTGTCCGCCCACATTAAGAATAGAGCCGACCCGGTTTTCTACCAATACTTCCCGGAGCTTTTCTTCACTTAAGCGGTGAGGTTCTGCAAGGTTATATGGCTCACCTTCCGAAATCATATCTATGGAAAGCTGGGTCATCTCACCAACCTTATCGGTGAGGGTCATTTTCTGCATCACCGAGTCCACTTTCTCTGCAATTTCCGACTTATCATAATCGGGGCCTTGCTGAGCATAGGCTGAGCTAAATAATAACATCGTAAAAATAGATATAATGATTACTGAAATGGTCCAATGTGTGTTCATAACTTTTTTATTTTGATTGCTTACCTGGGCAGTTTTCAACTACAAACTTCAGTTAAGGGTTACTTTTTATTTTGATAGACGCGTACATAATCGATTACAAATTGCTGAGGCCAAATACTGTCATCCACACCTTGAGATCCGCCCCAGTTTCCGCCGACGGCGATATTTAATATCAGGTGAAAAGGCCGGTCAAAAGGCCATTCTTTATAGGTGGCATTGCGGTTCTCAAAAGTGGAATAGTGCTGTCCGTCAACCGACCAGCGAATACTTTGGGGTGTCCATTCCATGGCATATACATGAAACTCCTGCTCTGCATCGAGTATTCTAAGGGTATCCGTATCCTGGGTTCCCTGGACATGATTAAAGGCTTCAGTATGTACCGTAGCGTAGACTCGATCCGGTTCATAGCCAACATGTTCCATTATATCAATTTCTCCGCTCTCCGGCCATCCGCCATAGGCCCACTCTTCCGGTAGCATCCAAATAGCCGGCCAGGTACCTCTGCCGGAGGGAAGCTTTGCCCTGATTTCAAACCTGCCGTATTTCCAGGCATCCCGGTCTCTGGTAAGGAGGCGAGCCGAGGTATATTCCCGGTTTTCATATGCTTCCTTGTGCGCTTCAATGATCAGGTTCCCATTCTCAACTCGTGCGTTCTTAAGTCGGTTGCCAGTGTAGTATTGAAGTTCATTATTGCCCCAGCCGCAAATATCCGGACAACCGTCACCGACATCGTAAGTCCATTTTGAAGAGTCGGGCAGCCCCCGGTATTCAAATTCATCCGACCATACCAGTTCGTACTCTCCACCGGCGTCAACGTTGTCACTTTGGGCTATAGCTAAAGATTGCAAAAAGAGAAGTGCAGGTATAACCAGGAAGGATGAATAAAGGACTCTTTGCATAGAAAAGTAATTAGTTCTTTGCCAATTAAGTAAAGAGTGAGGGAGTTAATAATCAAGGTAAATTTGCACCTGAACACACCTTTTGCCGGGATGGGAAATTCCTATAAAGTATTCGCAGGTTGGCCCCAGAAATTTGCCTTAAAGGAGATGGGTAAAGGAACATTAGGGCCGGCATCCCAGTTCGTCGTAGCGTTCTCTAAGAAGCTGCACATCCTCCCAGGCCGGCCGTTTCCATTTGGGGCTTCTAAGCAATGCCGCGGGGTGGTAGGTTGCCATGAGCTCATATTCGCCTCTGAAAGAGTGAAACTTGCCGCGCATACTGCCAAGGGTGTCATCATTATCCAATAGCGTCTGTGCGGAAACTTTGCCCAGACACAGGATGAGCTTTGGTTTTATCAAGTCAATTTGACGCAGCAGAAAAGGCAGGCTTCGCTTTCGTTCTTCAGGCAGGGGGTTCCTGTTATTTGGCGGCCGATGCTTGAGGATGTTCGCTATGTACACATCTTCACGCTTAAAATTTATGGCTTCCAGAATCTTATTCAATAATTGCCCTGCAGCCCCAACAAAAGGTTCTCCCTGCTTATCTTCTTCCGCTCCGGGTGCTTCACCGATCAGCATGAGGTCGGCATCCGGGTTGCCTACACCGAAAACCAGGTTGGTATCTTTAAGGTCGGTTTTAAGAACATCCGCCTTTTGGCAAAGATTTTTGAGTTCTTCCAGGCTGTTGCATTTATCAATGTGATAGTAAACCTTCCGACTCTTGTCTTTATTGAAAAGCCCTTCCTGCGAATCAAAATCTTGCATAGGGCGAGCTGTTTGATTTGATTTTGAATCACTGCCTTCCTGAAGTGCAGGATCCTGAACAGAGCTGCTTCCGGATTTTTTATCGTGACTTGGCGGATCCTCCTTTTGCTGCTCCTGCAAAACCTTATCAGGGGCAGCACTGCTAACTGAAAAGTCACCGTAAACTTCCCGCTCTTTGTTCAGAAAGTTAATGACCTCATCAATAAGTTCTTCCGGATTTTTGTCTGACATTGATTACCTTCCTAATTATCCTACCAGTTCTGCAATAACCTGCTCTTCTTCTTTTGCCTCATCCGTCAGGGTACCGATCAGGTAGTCGCCTTTAGCACGCTCACCAAGACTGACGGGCAGTATTTTATTTTCATAGCGGGGCTCGGCGGGAATGCCTACCCGTACATAGTTATCCGTCCATCCATACATGATTCCGTTGCTCTTTGGTTCCTCAAAAAGCACCTCGCGGGTTGTATCGCTGAAGTTTGTATCAAACCGGTAACGCTTTTTAGAAGAAAGCCTTCGAAGCTTATGTGTTCTCTCTTTCCGGACACTGTCTTGTACCGAGGGTTCAATATTGAGGGCATGGGTGTTGGGACGTTCCGAGTAGGTAAATACATGCAGGTAAGAAACCGGCAGCGAGTCAATAAAATTGTAAGATTCCCGGAAAAGCTCATCGGTTTCTCCGGGGTGCCCCGTTATAACATCAACACCGATTGCAGCCTCGGGCATTAGTTTTTTTATGAGTTCAACACGGCTTTTATAGAGATCAGACTGGTATCTTCTGCGCATCAAGGCAAGCATCTTGTCACTACCGCTCTGCAGGGGCATGTGAAAGTGGGGCTGAATCTTATTTGAGTCGGCAACATACCTGATGATATCTTCATGCATCAGGTTGGGTTCCACCGAAGAAAAGCGGATGCGTTCAAGTCCGTCTACCCGGTCCAGTTCTTTGATAAGCATGAAAAAGTCTTCATCGGTGCCCCTGCCGAAATCACCGGCATTTACCCCGGTAACCACAATCTCTTTAAACCCATCTTCTACCAGGTGCTCAGCATTTTGTATCACGGAAGCAATTTCCGGGCTGCGGCTTTTCCCTCTGGCAAGCGGTATGGTACAGAAAGAACAGTTATAGCTGCAGCCATCCTGTACTTTAAGAAAAGCGCGTGTACGGTCATCGGCAGAAAAGGCATTGTGAAAATCGACCGCTTCATTGACATCGCTGTTATAAACGATGGGTTCATTTCGTTTTTCAAAGTCATCAAACAGTTCAAGCAGGCGAAATTTGTTTTTTGCTCCTAAAACCGTGTCCACCCCGTCTATTTCGGCAATTTCATCGGGTTCAAGCTGGGCATAGCATCCTACAACGGCTACAAATGCGTCGGAATTTCTGCGAAGCGCCTTGCGTACGGTCCTCCGGCAGGTACTGTTGGCACTCTGCGTGACAGAACAGGTATTGATAACATAGATATCCGCTTCCTTTTCGAAGTCGGTTATTTGGTAGCCTGCTTTCTCAAAGTCACGCTGTATGGTAAGCGTTTCAGAGTAGTTGAGCTTGCAACCCAGTGTTGTAAGTGCAACACGTTTCATATGAGGTTATCGGAATTGTTTAAATGTCAGATTTCTATCAGCCCAAAAGATAAGGAAAGAGGAGGGAAGTTGGAAAAAACAACAGCCATGGAAACGGTATGAAAGTTGACTGCCGAATACAGTTGTTGCAAAGCCGGCAGTTTTATTTCAATAAATTACCCCAGGTAGGTTCTCCACGCGTATATGATAACAGCCAGTACAATAAAATTGATGATGCTTAAAGGCAGCAATCGTTTCCATCCCAGTTTCATAACCTGATTATATTTGAAGCGGGGAATTGTCCACCGCACCCAGATATAGATGAATATCCAGATCAGTGTCTTGGCAACAAAAACGCTTACATCGAGCACGCTTTGCATGAGCGGGCTCAGATCCGGCAGCCAGTAGCCTGCAAAGGGCAGGTGATAGCTTCCGAAAAAGAAAGTGGTAATGAGCATGCTGCCAATGACAACATGCATATATTCCGCCAGGAAAAACATGCCAAACTTCATGGAGCTGTATTCAGTATGGAACCCGCCGACCAGTTCCTGTTCGGCCTCAACCAGGTCGAAAGGCGTGCGGTTGGCTTCTGCGAATGCCGCTACTATAAAGATAACCGCCCCAAGTGGATTCCGGAATATATTCCACCAGTACTCCTGTGAGTCGACGACATCCACAAGGCTGAGAGAATTGGAAAACAGGATACAAGAGGCAATGGCCATGCCAAGCGGCAACTCGTAGCTGATCATCTGCGCGGCAGCCCTTAAGCCTCCAAGGAGAGAGTATTTACTGTTTGAAGCCCATCCTGCAAGGGTAACTCCGTATACGCCCAATGAGGTCATGGCCAGCAGATAAAGTACTCCGGCATTAATGTCAGTGGCGTACAATCCTTCTCCGAATGGTATAACCACGGCGGTCATCAGGGCCGTGACTACCGGTATGATAGGAGCAATGGCGTGCAGTGTTTTATAGCCTTGAGCGGGAGTGACATCTTCTTTAAGAATGAGTTTTACCACGTCAGCTATAGGCTGCAGCAGGCCAAGAGGTCCCACCCGGTTAGGTCCCACACGGTTCTGAATAAATGCTGCCACACGGCGTTCGGCATATACCGCAAGGGCAGCCGAATTCAGCAGCATAAAAAGTGCAGTTCCTAAAACAATGTATGATGTACTTGTTACCGGCTCCATTCAGTCTTTATTTGTTATCAATATCTGAGTAGTTCAGATAAATTTGTTTTGATTCTGTTAAAATACTTAGTCTTGCTCTACTTTAGTCTGCTTTACAGGCAGTTGAATGCCTTTTTCTTCGTCCATTTTTTCATAACTCACCTTACGGAAGGTATCGATCTTATCAGAAATCTCTGACATGATCTCTCGTGAGTGCTGGTATTTAAAATCCAGCCCGAGCCGTTCGGCCAGCTTATTTAAAAATTCCCAAACCGGCAGACAGTCAACCTTATTCTCTTCGGTTACCCAGTTATCGAAATTGGTACCATAGCGATCCAGGCGGCCTTCCGACATTTCGAGATTAAGCCGGCGGTTGCTGTATTTTGTTTCTTTTGCCGGATATGATCTCTGGATCCTTCCGTCGATATTAACATAACTGGCAGCATGCTCCGCTATACACGTAACGGGTATAACCAAGTCGGATACCTTGGTCATTTCGTTGTAATTGGTAGCGAGAGAAATGACATAAGGATTCTCCAAATCAGAAACACTGAGAATATCGCGTCCTACCAGGTCATCTCCGAGGGAAATGACTACTTTAGCACCGGAAACGGCTGATTTAAGTTCAGAAGCTGAAGCCTCGTCCAGGTTCAGAAGCCTGCAACCTGTGGTATTGGGCGCCTGGTCGTCGGTCAGCAGAAAATCATCACCGTAACCATCAATAATATGAGTGGTAAAGTGTGCATTGGACGCACCGAGAAGGTTAAAGAATTTGTTAAACGTATAATTTTCTTCAACCGAGGCATGAGGACTTCCAATTAATAGAATATCACTCGAATCGTTAGCTTCCAGCACTTCAGCAAAGGTTTCAATGGCATTATTCCATGAAGAATTGCTTTGGTTGTCACCGTCAAGCTTGATGGCCGGGCGGGAAACCCTGTTCTCATTGAACAGTTCATAGGCCTCACGGCCCTCGTCAGGCATCCAGTAGTCATTGACATGCTCATTCTGACGGGGGGTGATGCGCAATACTTTATTATCACGTGTCCAAAGGTCAATATTGCATCCTTTTCCATTGGTGATATCTATGCTCGGGGTCTGGTTCATTTCCCAGACACGCGCCTTAAACCGGAAATCGGTAGAAGTAAGTGCGCCTACCGGACAAATATCAACCGTATTAAGCGAATAAGGATCATCAAACGTTTCTGATGGAGCAGTGATGGGATAGTTCTTATCCCCGCGAGACACGATAGTAAGCTGGTGAGACTTGCTGATTTCATCGGTGAAACGAACGCAGCGGGTACAGTTGATGCAACGTTCGGCGTCTAGCGTTACGCGTGGCCCCAGATCAACTCTTTTGGGCTTGTGTACTTTCTTAACCTCAAAGCGGCTGCCTTCCGGCCCGTATTTGTAGGTCTGGATTTGCAGCGGGCATTCACCGGCCTGGTCACAAATCGGACAGTCAAGCGGGTGGTTAGCAAGAATAAATTCAAGAGTATCTTTTTGAGCCCTTTCGGCTTCATCTGAGGTTTCCTGGGTCTGAATTACCATACCGTCAGAAAGTTTCAGGGAACAGGAGGTTTGAAGCTTAGGAAACCATCGTATCTTTCGCTCGCCGTTTTCATCCAGTTCATATTCACCGGTATCGTCGTTCTTCATATACTGACCGGCCTTAACCATACACTGCCGGCAATTGGCTGGAATCGACATCTCCGGATGATAGCAGAAGAATGGTACCTCCTTACCGTGATCCAGTATAAATTGAAGGGCCATGTGGTCTCCTTCAAACTCGTAACGTTTACCGTCTATAAATACTTCGGGCATATCTTTTAAATATCAAATTGCAAATTTCAAGTAACAAACAAATCTCAAATACGAATTTTTGAATACTCAGATATTGAGGAATGTAACTTGTTTGTCATTTGCCGTTTGGCTTTTTCTGGTTTGTCACGCAACAGCGTGAACCGATTTTTTACAGCGTGCTTCAAATTCATCTCTGAAACGGTTGATGGTATGTCGCACCGGCCATGCCGCTGCATCTGCCAGGGCACATATGGTACGGCCTTCCATCTGGGTGGTGAGGTCAAGTAACAGATCCAGGTCTTTAACCTCGCCCTCCCCGTTTTTAATTTTTAATAAAATCTTTTCAAGCCAGCCGGTTCCATCCCTGCAGGGGGTGCACTGGCCGCATGACTCGTGGTGGTAGAAGTGGGCGATACGCCAAAGTACATCCACCATGTCGGTGTCTTCATCCATGACGACCATACCGGCCGTACCCATCATGGATCCGGCGTCTCTGAGAGAGTCGGCGTTCATAGTTACGCCCTCCAGCTGGTCAGCGCGCAATACCGGAGTAGAAGAACCGCCGGGGATCAACGCTTTCAAGTCCTTGCCGCCACGCATTCCACCTGCTACTTCATTTATGAGGTCCATTACCGGAACACCTGATGGCAGCTCATAAACCCCGGGTTTGTTCACATGTCCCGAGATGCCGTAAAGTACGGGACCGGGATGTCCTTCAGCCCCGATATCTCCAAACCATTCCGCCCCGTTATTAATAACAAGCGGCACATTGGCAAGGGTCTCTATATTGTTGATGGTAGTGGGCCGTCCCCATAAGCCTTTCTGAGCAGGGAAGGGCGGTTTAACGCGAGGATATCCTCGTTTGCCTTCCAGAGATTCAAGCATGGATGTCTCTTCTCCGCAGATATAGGCTCCGGCACCATAGGTGAGGTGCATCTCAATATCAATGCCTTTGCCCATGATGTCTTTGCCGAGGTATCCTTTTTCATAGGCATCATCGACTGCTTCTTGAAGCATATCGACCCATGAAATATATTCCCCGCGGATATACACATAGATGGTGTCGACCGTCATGGCATAGGCTGCAATGAGTGCTCCTTCTATGAAAAGGTGGGGGTTAAACTCAAAAATCTTTCGATCTTTAAAAGTACCGGGTTCCGATTCATCACCGTTGCATGCCAGGTAGCGCGGCCCGCCATCGGGCTTGGGCATGAAACTCCATTTGAGACCTGCATTGAAACCTGCACCGCCCCGGCCACGAATATTGGCCTGTTTTACTTCATTGGTAACATTTTCACGCGACCATTTATCCCGGTCGTTCAATATTTTTCGTAGCGCTTCGTAGCCTCCGTTTTCTTCATAGACATCAATCTTTTCAAGATTGGGGATGTCCGGGATAAGAAGCGGTTCAAAAGATCTCCAGTCGTTAGCCATGGTTAAGAAGCTGCTTGATTTCGTTTTTCCAGTTTTGGCATCTGCATTGATTCAAACTCCGGCATGTTTCCTTCCCGGAGGTTCTGTATAAGTTCATCGGCCTTTTCCTCGGTCAGGTTATTCACATAAACACCATTGGTAACCTGAAGCATGGGTGCGTACCCGCAGGCACCGAGGCACTCGACTTCTTGTATGCTGAACATTCCATCATCAGTGGTTTCACCTGCCTTAATTCCAAGTTCGTCTTCCAGGTGATGGAGAATTTCATAACCGCCGCAAAGCTGGCAGCTGAGACAGGTGCAGACGTCAAGGACAAACTTTCCCATCTCTTCCTTGTAATACTGTGTGTAGAAACTAGCTACCCCGTGAACATGCGCCGCAGGGAGATCCAGGGTGTCGGCAACCAGTTTTTGAACATCGGGCTCAACGTGCCCATACTTGCGCTGGGCTACCCACAACACCTGCAGTGTCGCAGCCTTATCTGTAGGAAACTTTGCCTTAATTTTCTCGATCTCATCGAGTTCTTCTTGTGTGAATGACAATTCAGCCATCAAGTGAAAATGTTGAGTTTTGAGTTTTGAATTTTGAGTAATTAGCGTTGATGCTCAATACTAATTACTTAATACTTGTTACTCTTTTTATTTGTCGGCTTCGCCCATTACCGGATCGAGGCCACCGATGATAACAACCGTATCGGCAACCATTTCACCGTCCAGTATATTTTCAAGTATCTGGAGGTTGGCAAAAGAGCCGGTTTTTATTTTCATGCGCCATGGGTGGCCTGTTCCATCACTCTTTATGTAGTACCCCAGCTCGCCCTTCGGGCCTTCAACCGCATGGTAGCATTCTGCTCCTTCCGGAGGACAGATACCGGTATCGGTCATCATAAAATCGTGTATCATTCCTTCCATGGAATAATAGACTTCGTCCTTGGAAGGGTAGGCCTGTTTGGCGTTGTCTGTACGTACCGGGCCTTTGGGCAGTTTATCCAGGCACTGCCGGATAATGCGGATACTCTCATGCATTTCCTCCATGCGTACGTAATAACGTGCAAGGTTGTCGCCTTCCAGCCGGGTTGGCACTTCAAAATCTACCTCATCATACCTTGCATAAGGCTCCATCTTTCGAATATCATAAGCATAACCTGAAGCGCGCAGGGTAGGGCCGGCGGCACCGAGTTCCAAAGCGTCTTCGGTATGCAACACGCCGACATCTTCGTTCCGGTCAATGAAAATCCTGTTCCGGTCCAGCAATCCATGCCAGTCTTTAAGCTCCTGCGGGAAAGTGTTTACAAATTCTTTGATCATCCCAATGCAGTCGTCTGTCATGTCATTGGCAACGCCCCCGATTCGGGAGTGGGAAATGGTAAACCGGTGTCCGCCAAGGTTATCAAAAATATCATACAGTTTTTCTCTCTCACGGAAGGTCCATATAAAGAACGAAATAGCACCGGCATCCATGACCATGGTTCCTAGCCAGAGCAGGTGAGAGGAGATGCGAGCCAGTTCACAGCCGATCATGCGAATATAGTGGGCTCTCTCAGGCACTTCCACATTGGCAATCTTTTCAACAGCGGTACAAAGTGCTACGTTATTACTGTAGGGTGAAAGGTAATCCATGCGATCGGTATACGGCATGAACTCCTGGTAGGTCTTGTTTTCGGCAATCTTTTCGACTCCCCGATGCAGGTACCCGATATCTACTTTGGTTTTTTCGATGACCTCGCCGTTCAGCTGGAGAATCAGTCGCAATACCCCGTGCGTAGCAGGGTGCTGGGGACCCATATTGAGAATCATTTTAGTATTGAGCGGATCCTCATCTTCAATACTCTCTATTGTGGTATGTTTATCCTCGAGCGCCTGGTATATAGACTCCTGGTGCTCTTTAAAAAACTTCGGTTTTACCTTATCTAAAATATTCTGATTCTTCATGAATCTATTCTGTATCGGGAGTTGTATTTGGTAATTCTATAGAGCCCGGAATACCCAGCAGGGGAAACTCTTTGCGCATAGGGTAGTAATCAAAGTCCTGAGGCATAAATATTCTTCGCAAATCGGAATGCCCGGTAAACTGTATGCCGAACATATCATAAACTTCACGTTCCGACCAGTTTGCCGATTTCCATACGCTCGTCACCGATTGAATGACCGGATTATTTTCTTCCAGCAAGACCTTTATAAAAATGCGTATCTGGTCTTTAAGAGAAACCAGATTGTAAAATACTTCAAAGCGTTGCCGGGAAGTAAAACGGTCTGCAGCGAACACATCCCCCAGGTAGGTAAAGTGACACTCATTTTTCAGGAATGAGCATATTTCGACTATAGCGTCAGCTTCAACCCGGACGAAAGTATCTCCGGACGATTGGTAAGTTTCGATGTATTTGTCGGGAAAATTATCCGACAGTTTATCGATGACCTCTTTGTGTTTTTCAGATAGTTCTAAAGCCATATCAGGTATCCAGCATTACGGAGTGTTCGGTACGAATCTTATCCTGTATTTTCATCAGTGCGTGAATCACAGCATCGGGCCGGGGAGGGCAGCCTGAAATATAAGCATCAACCGGCAAGAAGTTGTCGCAACCCTGTACTACACCATAGCAGCGGTGCATGCCTCCGGTCGAGGCGCAGGCTCCCATGGCGATGCACCATTTCGGATCCGGCATTTGATCCCAGATGCGACGGATGGCGTGTGCCATTTTGTAGTTAACCCAACCGGCAACGATCATCACGTCACTTTGTCTCGGTGAGAAACGGAATACCTCCGAGCCGAACCGGGAAACATCGTATCGCGGACCGGCGAAGGCCATCATCTCAATAGCACAGCATGCCAGGCCCATAGGCATCGGCCATGCCGCGTTTGATCGCGCCCAGTTAACCAGTGTGTCAATTTTCGTTGTGAGGTAACCCTCACCAAGTGCACTTTCCAGACCCATAATTATCTTGGTTAGTTTTCTAAAATTTGTCTTTTAATGTCCCAGTCAACGGTTTCTTTTTTAATCGTGTAAAGCAATCCAATAAACAGTACTGTAATAAAGATAATCATAGCCACAAGCGTTCCGGCACCGAGCTCCAGGTAGCGAACTGCCCACGGGTAAATAAATACGACCTCTATGTCAAATACGATGAATTCCATAGCTACCAGGTAAAAACTGATGGAGTACCTTTCGTCGGCTTCACCTACCGGATCCATACCGCTTTCATAAGGATTCAGTTTGTTTGTATTTGGTCGGTAGGGGCCTAGAATGCGAGAAAGCGTCATCAACAATATTGCAAGCACAATAGCGACGCCGGCCGTAATTAGTATTGGTAAATAATTAGTGAGCATCTGATTTAACCGTGTTCTGATTTGAGCAAGAAATTAGGGTCAATTGCTAGCAATGTCAATGAAAATAAGGCAGGGAATATAGAATTTCTAAACCACAATACATATGAAAGTCTCGCGGTTCTGCTATTTAAAATGAATATAAATGCCCCGGTATTATCCGGCAAACTATTTTTGAGTGAATCTCAGGTTCAGCACGGAGCAATACTCCTTGCCGGAATCTAAATATTTTTGAAGGTTTTTGCGGGTCTGTTCGTCCAACAGGGTTATAAGAGGCTGGTTGACTGCATTGATACATTTCAGAGCGGAACGCACTTTGGAATCCCACTCACGGTATTTGGTTTCCAGGTCACTGCCGCTTACTGTTTTTCTGCAGTCGGCCTTTTTGCAGCTCAGCTCCAACGTGTAGTCAAAATTGAACATGCCATACTCGTCGGTAATTTCTTCACCGGCGTTAATGTCACAAATGGCAATTTCAAATCCATAGCCTGTACTCATGGTATTGCAATGGCAGCAGTGATTCACGTACTTGGCATTATCCCAGCTGAGTATCCGCGTGCCGTTTTCATTTATATAGGTATAGGTTTCAATCTCATCCTTGATGTCAGCGTTTTGAAGGCGGGGGTCACCGGGTTCGATCTCAATTTCTAAAGGGTCTTTAACATAGGTAATGGTTCCTTTGGGAATTTGTTCTGTTGCAAAAATGCCGCGGCCTCTCTTTTGGTCAACCACTTTCAGCTCTGTGTCCGGATGAATCATAGCTTTAATCCCTTGAAGTAATAAGGTATAGTATAAGTTATGTAAGAGTACGCAGGGTACAGAGAATCACCACATGCCAAGCCGGTCAAGACATGTAGCCCTATTGGTGCCTTTTGCCTCTTAACTTGATACATTTTATATAAAGAATGTATCAAAAACTAGAAGCCCAAAAAATATTTTAACAGGTTGAATGGATCAGGGCACCGACCTTTTTAGATTCAGCAAGGTCATTATATTGCGAGATAGCTTCTTCTGTCTGAAGGATGCGGTAATCGAGCTTCCTGTCTTCAAGCATCTGCTTTGTTTCTTCTTTAGTCTGAAGCCGCTCATTCACACCTTTCGAAAGAATAATAATTTCGCAATCATGATCCAGCAGGGTCTGCACATCCGCGGGCTGTATACCGGGTACATGCTGTGTTCCGGTTTCATTCCAGTCCCATTCCTCAGAGCCTCCCGGAAAGAGTTTGGCATCTTTAAAGCTATTTCCGTCTGAGGTTTCCAAGTGTCCCCAGCTGAAAGAAGTAATTTTAGGTGATATGGTTTTATTCTTCATAACATTTAGTTTTATTCCCTTCTTTATATTAACTACAAATTTTGCAGATATTACGTTTATCATTTCCCCGTTTAAAGTTTACGACAACAACAAAAATCAGTACCTTAAACGGTGAGTATAACTGACACCTAAAATAAAATTGTGACTATTGAGTAAAGTAAAAATGGACATACTCGGGCTTTCAACAAGCCCCAGCAGCGGAGGTGCATATGCACTGATATTAAATGAAGTTGAAGGGAATCGCCGACTGCCTATCATTATTGGCACTTTTGAGGCACAAGCTATAGCCCTGGAGCTTGAACATATCAAGCCGCCTCGCCCTATGACCCACGATTTGCTGAAGAATGTGATTCAGACTTTTGGAGCTGAGATCAAGCAGGTTTTTATCAACGACCTGAGTGAGGGAACGTTTTTTGCCCGCATTATATATAGTAATAACGGTGACCAGATGGAGCAGGATGCCAGGCCCAGCGATGCCATTGCCTTGGCTGTTCGATTTAATGCACCGATTTATGTTGCGGATGAAATTCTAAACGAAGCCGGAATCGTATCAGAAGAACAAGAAGGAGGTACAGAAGTGACTACAGGTGAAGGCGCAAAAGATCAACCAGCGGAGATGAGTAAACTCGAAAAGCTTCAAAAGGAATTACAAACAGCGATAGATACCGAAAACTATGAAAAAGCCGCCCGCCTGAGGGATGAAATCCAGAAGCTAAAAGGGTAAGGGTTTGCAAATTAAAGATTATTCTTTCAGCGAGCTGCCGTTCTCAAAATTATTCCAGACCTACACTTCTGATTTTGGTAGGCTGAAGCCTTTTTTCGAGGTAAACCCATTTGATTTTGAAGAGATTACAGGTCATGCTGAAACTTTGGACTTCAAGGGGAAGCGGAAACGTTCTGCAGAAATTCTGAAACAGATAAACAAACGTTACGATCCCCACGAAAAAGTATTCAGGAATATAGACCGGCTTGCCGGTGAGGATGCACTGGCCGTTGTTACCGGGCAGCAGCTGGGGGTGCTTGGGGGACCGCTTTATACGGTTTTTAAAATTCTTGGAACCATCCATTTAGCCCAGCAGCTGGAGGAGAAGCTTAAAAGGCCGGTTGTACCGGTATTCTGGCTTGCTGATGAAGACCATGATTATGAAGAGGTGCAAAGCGTCAGCATAATCAATAAAGATGATACCGAAACTTTTTCGTTGCCCGATAAAACTGAAAACCTTCCCCCGGTGGCCGAGCTGGAATTCCCCGAAGAGCTGGAAGCCCTAAAAAAGGAAGTTAGAGAATCACTTTATGAAACTGATTTTTCTGAGGATCTATGGGCCATTTTGGATCACTCTTTTAAAGCCGGTAAGAGATTCGATTATTCTTTTGGAGATTTTATAGCCAGGCTCTTTTCTAAACACGGGCTGGTGCTTGCAGGCAGTAATCACCCGGCGGTTAAGGAGCATACTAAAGATTGCATGAAGGCTGCCATTGAGCGAGCTGATGAAATGCGTGAGGCTCTTGAAAAACAGAGCGAAAGCATAAAAACTGACTATCACCAGCAGGTTACGCTGTATGATTCAAATCTATTTTATCTGGATGATGAAAAAGGAAGACAGAAGATCAGCAGGAATGGTGACGGCTGGAAAACGGATGCCGGGTATGAGTGGCAAACCGATGAGCTGGTCGATGAAATAGATTCTGATCCCGGAAAGTTTTCTCCCAATGTTTTTCTGCGGCCCATTCTCCAGGATTTTTTCCTGCCTACCCTGGGATACGTTGCCGGCCCGGGTGAGACCGCCTATTATGGGCAGATGAAACTATTTTATAACTCATTCGCACTTAAGATGCCGGTGATCTTTCCCCGTTTGAGCGCCACTCTTATCGAACCTGCCATTGACCGGATCCTTGACGAGCTGCCCTTTGATATTCACGAATATGACAGCCGTATAGAAGACCTGGAATCGGAGTTTGTGGATCGCACCGAGCAGGTGGATATTGAAGCTATTTTTTCTGACTGGAAGGAAAAAGTTGAAGTGATCTCCCAGGATAAAACAGAAGCCATAAAAAAAGTTGATCCCACCCTGGAAGGGGCTTCAGGTAAAGCCTCTTCTGTATATATGGGCGAACTTGATAAACTTAAGGGTAAGGTTTACCGGGCGGTAAAACAGCAGGAGCAGACCCAGCTGAATCGCATTAAGAAAATCAAAGCCCAGCTATTTCCCAATGGAGCACCCCAGGAGCGCGTTGTAGCCGGTATTTATTTTATGAATAAATACGGGGTAACGATCTGGGATGAAATGCTGAAAAGCCTGGAAGAAGATGAGAATTTTAACTCTCACAAGTTAATTTCCCTTTAGTTTGGAGCAGGCAAAACAAAAGCAGGAACTAAGGCAGGAACTTCTTAAAGTTCGTTCTGACTTAAGCCCCGAAGCATACCGGGAGAAGTCGGATAAGATTATAGGCCGCCTTAAAACGCAGCCAGAATTCATCAAGGCAGATATCATTCACTGCTACGTTTCCATGAACGAACGAAATGAAGTTAATACCCACGGTTTGCTAAAAGACCTGGTTAAGAGTAATAAGAAACCGGTAGTTTCAATCACCAATTTTGAAGAAGGAACGCTTTCTCACAGATACCTGGGCTCGGTGGATGATCTTCAGAAAAACAAATGGGGAGTACCGGAACCGGTTAAAGGGCAGGATGCAGAAGTCAATGATCTCGAGCTGGTGATTGTTCCGATGGTAGGAGGCGACAGCGAAAGGAACCGGATTGGATACGGTAAGGGATTTTATGACCGTTTTCTTCAAAATGTAACCTGTCCGTCTATAGGTCTACTGTTTGATAGCTGCCTGGTCCGGTCGGTTCCGGTTGAGCCTTTTGATATTTCCCTTGACAAATGCATTACGGAAAGTAAAATCATCTCCTGACCTTTATTTAGTCACTGATTTAGCGTAACATATTATCCGGGCATTCGTATCGGTTTTACAAATAAAAGAAGAAAAGATTATGGCTGATAAAACCAAAGAAAAGATTTCGCATCAATCTCTTGACACTATGATGGAGTTCGAAGACCATGAGCTTCGTACCACCATGCAAGAATTTCTGGAAGAGGAGAAGAAGGCAAATACCAATATCTGGAACTTCGCTACCATTGCGGGCATTGCCATGTTTTTTGTAGGTATGGTTTATCTTGTTCAAACAATCGGATTGGGAATCGGTCCCGATTTGTCCGGCATTGTTGAAATTATGCCCTTGATTGGCGGCATTTTGGTAACGCTGGTCGGATTCGGCTTTTTGGTAGGTGACCGTAAAAAAGAGAAGAGCGAAAAGAAGAAGCAGAAAAAAAGCCAAAAGTTTGATTTCGATTTTGACGAGGATGTAAAAGAGGAGTTCAGCCTTGAAAATGATCTCGACAACCGCTCATCCGGGAAGAAAAAGTCTTCTAAAGGAAACTATAACTTTGACTCTTTTGCCCTCCGCCAGTCTAAAAAGCTATATAAGTCGCGAACCAACAAGAAGTGGGCAGGGGTCTGCGGTGGCCTTGCCAAGTATTTCGGTATCAGTGCAACCGTTGTGCGCCTGCTTTTCGTGATAACGTTTTTTGCCGGATCCGGTACTTCCCTGCTGGTCTACATCGCGCTGGCCATAGCTCTCGACAAGGAGCCACCCGAGATGATGGATGATTTCGATTTTTAGAATGTTGCTATTATAGTTATAACACAGAGGTACAATAAGCAGCACTGAGTTTCACAAATACTTTGTGTAGCTTATTTTTCTTTGTGTAACTCCGTGAGATAGCTTTAACCTTCAGAATTAGTGTTGATGATTATTATATTGGCCAAAAATTGAAATCAATATTTAGCACGTGTTTATAACATTTGAGGGAATAGACGGCAGCGGAAAGACAACACAGATAGAGCTGCTGAAGGAGAAACTGGTTGATGAAGGTCATGAAGTATGCGTATTCCGGGAACCCGGCGGTACTGACATATCTGAAAGAATCCGGGATATCCTTCTTGATGCCAACCTGGATATCGATCCCGTGACCGAACTGCTACTCTTCTCAGCCGCCCGCTCGCAGCTGGTTGCAGAAAAGGTAATCCCCCTTCAGAAATCCGGAACTGTTGTCATCCTCGATCGTTTTTATGACTCTACGACCGCTTACCAGGGGTATGGCAGGAAATCCGTTTCTATAAAAAATATACGACAGATTAATGAGATTGCCAGCCACCGGCACGAACCCGACCTGACCTTCTATATGAAGATAAGCCTGGAAGAAGCCCAAAGGCGGACCCGGGATAAAGAAAAAGACAGGATGGAGCTTTCCGGAGATGAGTTCTATGAAAATGTAATCAAAGGGTTTGACTCCCTGGCTCTATCTGAAAGCCGTTTTGTCACTCTTGATGCAACGGCTCCTCAGCAGAAGGTACATGCTCAAATTTGGGAGCAGGTTTCTGCCCAGCTTTCCTGAAAGAAAATTCAGGACGGATCCAGTAAAAGAGGGAGGGAAGCAGTACCAGGTCAGCCAGCAGTGCCCCAAAAACTGTAAGGCAAACCAGCAGCCCCATATATACGGTTGAAGAAAACACGCTGGTCATCAGCGTACCGAATCCGGCCAGTAATATCAGGCTCGTCACTACGATGGCCTTACCGGTTTTCTCTGTTGCTATACCCAATGCTTCATCGAGCGTTGCACCCCGCTTCATTTCCACCCTAAGGCGAGCCATATAGTGGATGGAATCATCTACTGCTATTCCAAAAGCGATCGTGAATATCACCGCCGTCGAAGATTTGATATCAATACCGGTGAAACCCATGATGCCTGCTACCATAATCAGGGGCAGTATATTCGGGATAAGTGAGATAAACACCATCCGCACATTTTTAAAGAGAAAGGCCATGATTGCTGATATCAGTGCAAAGGCGAGAGCGATACTTTTGAATAGGGACGAGACAATCTTTCCGTTTAGGTCGGCACTTAAAATGGTGGAACCGGTGATGGTAATTTCCGAATCGGGGAAATTATTCTGCAGGTAAGCCGAAAGTGAATCCCTCATTTGCGTGACGCGGTAGGAACCCGCGTCTTTAATCTGGGCGGCCACCCTTATCTTTTGATAGGAGAAATCGGTCACTCTTTCCAGGAATTCGGTATCGCTGACTTCCAGCAGCAGCAAGTACTGGGCAATGAGCTGCTCACTATCGGGTATCTCATTTGTTTTGGCCTTTTCCGGAGCCATTGTACCGTGCACTTCCTTAAGCAGGGTATTAAATGTAATGGTTCGTTCCACTTCCGGAAAGGACGCCAGGTAGGAGTTGAAGCTTTCCATCTGCTGAAGAAAACCGGGATTCATAATGCCGTTCTCCTGCTTTGTGTCAATAATAAATTCCATGGGAAAGGGAGGAGAGAGGTTCTCAGAAAAGAAACGGGCATGCTGAATGGGTTCCGTTTCTTCTCCAAGCTCATCAAAAACTTTGCCGTTCACTCTCAGAAAGTAGGAACCGCTCCCGATTAAAATAGTGCCGATTAAAAACCAGAAAGTAATCTGCTTGTAGTTTCGCTGGTTAAACTCTGATAATTTTTGCAGTGACCGGCTGAAGAAATCGAAAATACCCGCACTCTTGTCCTTAAAAATGTTTTTCACATTTATGAGGGTCAGGCTGGAAGGGACAAAGAAGATGGTGACCGCAAAAGCTATCATAACCCCGGCGGCGGTGTAGATGCCGAACCGTTTCATGGGTACGATATCGCTGGTCATGAGCGTACCGAAACCGATCGCTGTGGTGATGCTGGTCAGGAAGGTAGCGTTCCCAAGCGTTAGAAGCATTTCCTTGATGGAGCGAGGTTTGTCCATTCCCTGCAGCCTTGCATCATCATATTTAGATATCATATGAATGGAGTCAGCTATACCCACGCAAAGCAATATCGGGGCAATGGTGCTGGTCATAATCTCAAAATAGCCGCCTGTGAGATGCATGACAGCAAGAGTAAAAAGAATGGTCAGCCAAACAATAAGCATGGGTATGATGATGCCGGTGACGCTGCGGTAAAGCACCCAAAGCAACAGGATGATCAGCACTGACGAAATGGAGATATAGAAAAGAATCTCTTCATTCAGGTACTGTACATACTGGTTACGGTAATAGGGAATGCCGCTTATTTTGAATTCGTAGCTCTTCTGGTATGGCTGCAGCACCCGGCGCAGGTCTGTTATGATCTGGTCCCTTACGCTGTAATTATTCTTGCCGCTCTCTATCTCAAGATAAAATGCCGTTACATCACCCTGATCATTTATTAAAAACCCTTCAGCGAAGGGATCGCTGATCAGTGCTGTTCTGAGTGTATCGGGAAGGGAGTGGAGATTATCGGCTTCAATATAATTGTCAAAGGTAAGCCGTTGTCCATTACGGTTTATCTGCTGGGCTGAAAGTATGCTCCTGACCTCATTGACATTTGCGATAAGTGAAGCCGAATCGGTTATGGTTTTGAGGTCCGAAAGTACGCTTCCTGAAAGCAGTGAGTCTGACTCAAAGCCAACCATAATCACATTATCATCACGGCCGAACTCCTCCTCCAGGTACTGGTAATCTTTGATGGTAGGATCATTTTTTGGGAAGAAGTTCTCGAGGTTGAAATCTGTGCCTATTTGAATGGCAGGGTAAAAAGCAGCCAGGGTAAGGATTAAAAATATCCCCAGGAAGCTCTTTGGGTGTTTTAAGATTATTTCAGCCAGTCTGTTCACTATACCATTGATCCATGTTTTTCAGAGCATTCATAACTACAAGAAACGAAAAGAAATTCCACAGAATCCAAAGTTATTTCATTCAGACCAATTGATCTTTTGTGCAAAGGGCAAATCAAAATAAATCTGCTTCTCCATTTGCTTCGTAGTGTAACACAGAAGCGATAAAACTTTCATTAATCATAATCAAATCATTTAACCTTATGAAGTTTTCTAAACTTATAATTATAGTTGGAAGCCTGGTGTTATTAGCCACTGCCGGAATTTTTGCTGCGGATCATATTGATGCCCCGGCGGTTGAGGGTACCAGTTCTGATATTACAGATCTTTACGCCTTCAGAAGCCCGGTAAATAACAGCAATCTTGTTTTTGCTGTAAACACACAAGGGCTCCTTTCCCCATCAAATACACAGAACGCTACGTTTGACCCCAATGTCATGATTGAACTAAATATTGACAGTGATGGCGATCTAATCGAAGATCAGGTGATACAGGTAGTCTTTACTCAAGAAGAAGTATTCGCGTACGGACCTGCTTCACCTCAGACCACCGGACTTGATAGCCGGGTGAATCTGGATGCTCCCGAAACTAGAACAAATATTACAGAATTTGGTGAGTCTCCCCAGATCGGTACCAACAATGGTGTCAGCCTTTTCGCCGGGCCGCGTGACGATCCTTTCTACTTCGATTTTGAACGCTTTAACCAGATATTAGCTGGAGAGGAAAGCGAATTTCGCGAACCGGGTGTTGATACTTTTGCGGGCACGAATGTAATGTCACTTGTCATAGAAGTTCCCAAATCAATGCTTGGAAACACTGACGTGCTCAACGTTTGGGCTACAACGAATACCGCACAGTAAATAAATTTAATTTAACTATACCTATTATTATGAATACAATAAAAAATTTTGCCTTATTTGCAGCTGCACTATCACTACTGCTTACAGGTTGCAGTGATGACAACGAACCGGAACCTCCTGTATCACCGAATACTACTTTCAGTCAGAGTGACCAAGTTGGTCGGCCGGCAGTAAATACGGTATTTGTGAGTTCCGGAAACAAGGATGCATTCAATACAACAATACCTAGCAATATGCAGTCGCAATATCAGCAGGCATTCCAGGATCGCCTTCTGGCACTGAACCCTAGTTATTCCCAAAATGCACTGGGCCAGGATGCTGCTACATTCACAACATTGCTTTCAAAAGATGTATTAAATGTTACGACTAGCGGAGTTACTACCTTCTTCGATGGCCAAAATGTGCTGACGGGTAATAATCTTACCGATGATGAAATTGATGTAGAATTGCTGCTTATTTTTGGTGGTCCCGACGGAAGTTCCAATCCAGGACTGACTTCTGATAATGTAGACAGCAATGACCGGGAATACCTGGATACTTTTCCTTATCTCGCACCGGCTCATCAATGATCCTAATCATCTTACCTAAATCAATTTTTTGTAGAATCGGGCGTGCTTAGGCCCGGTTTCTGCAAAATTACTCAAAAAGCATATATCTATGATCAAGCTTTACACGTCAACTATAATGATACTTATTCTCACTCTTGGGATAGCATGCAATAAAGAGACCAAAGAAACTCAAGATGTTGTGCAGGAAACAGAGATAAGCGGCTTTCTTACTGAGCATTCTTTTGGTTCATCAACAGGCCTTGAAAATGCCGAGATGAATATTAAATTCTGGAAAAAGAAATTGGCATCAAGTCCTGAAAGCATGACTTACCATTCAAAATTGGCAGGTGCTTATGCTTCCAGATTCAGTATTATAAAAGATATCAATGATCTTCAAAAAGCTGACAGTCTGTATACGGTCGCTTTCAATCTTGCAGGAGGCAAGAATGTTGATAATCTACAGGCGATGGGTCACCTGGCAATTACCAGGCATAAATTTACAGAAGCCCAACAATGGGGCCTTAAGGCTTTGGAAGTCGGGGATAAGAAGACGGCTTCGCATAAGCTTTTATTCGATGCACTGATGGAACGCGGAGATTATGAACTCGCAAAGAAACACCTGAGCAAACTCGAAAATAAGAACAGTTTTGCGTACCTGATTCGTCTATCAAAGTACAAGGATCACGAAGGAAATCTGGATTCAGCTCTTCACTATATGGAAAGGGCAAAGAAACGTATCGGATATAATCATACGCTTAGAGCCTGGTCAGAGAGTAATTTGGGAGACATGTACGGTCACGCTAATCATATCCAAAAATCTTATGACTCATACATGCAAGTTCTTCATGACGAACAAACCGGTGCTTCTTGGTTACACAGTTTAGAAGGAATAGCCTGGATTGCATATGCCCATGATGATAATGCCGATTTGGCTCGACAAATTCTTACTTATGTAGACGATAGAATTCAGTCTCCCGGAGTCAAACTAAAACTTGCAGAGATTGCCGAATACCAAAACAAACCATTGAAGAAAGAACAGTATTTACAAGCCTTTCTTGAAGAAGCAGGAAAGCCGGTCTATCAGGGCATGTATGATGCGAAACTTATTGAGATAGCAGCTACTGAAATGAGCAATTATGACCGGGCCAAGAAACTGGTTGCGGAAGAACTTAGAAATAGGCCCAACCCATCAACTTATAATCTTAAAGCTTTGAACTATCTGGAAATGGGAAAGGCCGAAAAAGCCCTTGAAATTATTGAAAGCAAAGTAAAGGACCGAACCTATGAACCGGTTCCTGTACTTAATATGGCGAGAGTGTATAAAGCGAATGGAATGTTTGAGAAAGCGCAAGAATATTTCGAGCAAGCTCTATTGGCAGGTTATGAACTAGGACCGGTAACTGTCAATAATATCAAAAATGAACTAGAGCAAATGTAGTGAAGCTGTTGAGATGCTTGGATCAAAAATAAGCAGAGATCTTAAAATAGCTGAAGCTATTGGAATCAAAGGAACCAAATGACAGATGGCCGTAGAAGGGATCGGGTTCTTTGCCACCGAAGAGCTGAGACCCGATGGAGGCTTCAAAAGAATCAATACCGGCATAGGTCAGTTCCGGGTTGAGCCAGAAATCATCATTGTTGTAGTTATACCTGCCAAAGAAACGAAATCTCAGTTTATCCCGCTGAAAGCTTTTCTGCAGCAGCAATGTGCTGTAGTAGTAGTTTTGTTCCTGTAGTATCTCAGAATCGAACCGGAAGATATGTTCATTTACGAATTGTGTGCTGATTGTGTAATCTAGAAGCTCGTACTGCAGCCCGACCATGGATACCAGAAAGGGTTTTTCTTTAAGGTATCCGTCCTCATTCTGGGCAAATATTTGTGCAATCTGAAGCTGTTCGACCAGGTTAGGATCCTGAATATTCAGTTCTCGCAACTCAGAGGAGAGGTAGTCGAAACTGCGGCGGTTGTAGTAGGCGCTTTCGGAAGTTACCAGCAGCTTGTCGAAAAGCTGAAGGGTACCTGAATAAGCGGCAATGAAGCTTTGAGTAAAGGTTTCGGTCAGCTCCAGCACCCCGCCGGGCTGGTTTAGGCTAATGCTGAGATCCTTAAAGTAGGCCGGGTTCGGGTAGTGCCAATAGAGCAGGTTCAGGTCGAGATCGAAGTTCAGGTTGGATCGCAATCCGAATCTCCCGGCGAATTGAACATCGCTCAGCCCGGGTTCGTCCCCAGGCTCAAGATAACGCGTGTTGATAGTAGTTGGAATGATCTGCCGGGGGAACCACCGGCTTTCCGGTGCGGGAATCCGGTTTGGATTAAAAACGGGGTTTACCACCAGTTGCACAAAATCACTGCCAAAGTAGTGGGTATAGTTCAGTGCCGTGACCCCCTGGCGAATATCCGCGAAATCTTGCGTGAGGAATTCACTCAGGTCAACCGGGGTCAGTAAATCCGTGATAAAAGTGCCCTCGGCTCTTCCCCAAACCAGCATCTGCTTGCCCAGCCTCAGATCACTGTTTTTGAAATAGAGGTCCACATAGGCTTCTCGCAGCGTGAACAGCAGTGAGTCTGACCTTTCACTGTATAGGTTTTGAATATCACCTGAAACGGAGATCTCACCTTTTGAGAAAGCTTTACCCAGGTTCAGGCGAAGCCGGTTTCGACCTATCAGTATTTCATTATCCTGCGTGTGCTGCACGGCGTTATAGTTTCGTATGAATCCCGTGATATTAACCTGGGCCATAGCGGGAGGGAGGAAGGCAAACACAATAAGTGCGGTCAGTATGCCTATCCGGCACAGGTATTTTCGAATGGTAATTAATCTGCTAAATGATACCATAGATACGGGGCAACATATTAAAAAGCTCAAAGACGATCTGTAATTTAATTGCTGATGAAGTAAAATATGTTTATTTTAATTGCATTGTGGGTTATTCCTACTTTCAGAATACAATGGTCCATTTCCATCGTTAAATACGTAATCCTAACCTTTCAATATAGAAGTATAAATAATTATGGCGCACGAAAGAATTGAAGTTGATCTGCCACTTGCCAAAGTTTATGAACATCTAAGTGATCCTTCCTATTTTCCACACTTTTTCGAACGAATTGACAATGTAACCAAAATCAATTCCCAAACGTTTGAATTTTCAGCCAAAATCGGCGGTGTTGATTATCAATGGACAACCAATATCATTGATGATCTGAGAAATACAAGGTTTGCCTGGATTACCATAAACGGCAATTTAAATCAGACCGGTACTATTCGATTCACTCCGCTTGACAACGGGGAACGAACTCGTGTTGACTTCAGCCTTGACTGCCGAACTTTCTTCGGTGAACCCGAAGAAGAACTGGCCAAATACATCCAAGGTTTGCCTGCTCAATTAAAGAAAGATCTTCAGCGTTTCAAAGAAGAGGTTGAAAGCAAGACCTTTAAGCAGAAAGCTGAAGACACAATTGCAGCAGCCGAGGAAAACGAAGAGGAAGAAGACGAGGTAACCGTCTAGCGGTCTTTCCACCTTCACATATTGATTTTAAAATGCGCACTTGCCGGTGCGCATTTTTTTTATATTTCCAATCCTAATTCAACTTTACTAAACCTTATTTTTGTCTAAGTATAAATTATTAGCTGAACAAGTTTAGTAAAGTTATGACGTCAAGTTTGTGAATTTAACCGAATTTAGAAAATCTGAATTCAGTGCCAAGCCTCATTTCCTGCTGTTTGGGAACCCGGTCTCTCATAGCCTGTCACCCCTGATGCATAACACTGCCGCAGCTTATCATGGTATCGATACGGCATACCATGCCATAAGGCTGGAGCAACCTGAACTTGCCACTCTTGCTGCGCATCTTAATGAAGAAACCTTTAGGGGAGCCAACATCACTATTCCCTATAAACAGGTATTAATGGATTATATGGACAGGCTCGATGACACGGCCTCCGATATAGGTGCCATTAATACTGTTGTCAGAGAATCGTACTCACTAACCGGTTACAATACCGACAGCTACGGATTTGCAGTTCCGCTGGAAAACTATGAAGGTGAGCTGGAAGACAGCCGGGCTATTGTATTCGGTACAGGCGGGGCAACCAAGGCAATCGTTTATGCTTTAAAAGGGATGAGTGTAAGTGAAATAGTACTGATTTCTAGAAGTCCGGCCGGCAGAACGGAATTTGATGGTCAAGAGCATGTAAGGGTGGAAGGCTATGACTCCTGGAACGCTTTTGCCGGTGAGGCTTCCCTGATTGTAAATGCAACTCCTCTAGGCATGTTTCCCAAGACAAGTGAAGCCCCGATTCACGAGGATGAAAAGCAAATACTGTCCGGCAAAATATGCTATGATATCGTGTATAACCCTGTTAAAACAAGGTTTCTAAGCCTGGCGGAAGAAGCGGGAGCAAGAACTATCGGCGGACTCGAAATGTTAATGCACCAGGGCAGCCGGTCGTTTGAATTATGGACCGGAAAGCCGTTTCCAATTACAGAAGTAAGAAATAAGCTGCATGAAGCCATCCAAGGATAAGCCGGAAATGATACGGCCAAATATTTTTGATGAGGCGCAAGGAATTGAGGCCTGGTTCACCTGCAAGAATGCGGATTTGTATTCCACAGGTCAGAAAATTCCCGGCCT
>DATFJD010000297.1:0-6977 GCA_035269475.1 Halalkalibaculum sp. | reverse complement strand
CCGGTGGGTGGCGGTGCCCCTATTGTGGTACAGTCTATGACCAACACCGATACGGCCGATATTGAAGCAACAGTAGAACAGATTAAGCATTTGCATGAGGCTGGATCTGAAATTGTTCGCATTACAGTAAATCACAAGGAGGCCGCCAAAGCGGTTCCGCATATAAAGGAACAGCTGGTGAATGATGGCTATGACGTACCGATTGTAGGAGACTTTCATTATAACGGCCATAAGCTGCTGACCGAGTTTCCCGAGGCCGCCAAAGCGCTTGCCAAGTTTCGTATTAATCCGGGAAATGTAGGCACCAAGACCCGGGACGAGAACTTCTGTACCATTGTTGAACAGGCTATCAAATACGACAAACCGGTACGGATCGGGGTAAACTGGGGCTCGCTTGACCAGCAGTTGCTTGCGGATAAAATGGACGCCAACAGCAAGCTGGAAAATCCCAAGTCTTCCAAGCAGGTTATGCTTGACACCATGGTGGAAAGTGCCAAAAGATCGGCAGAATTGGCCGAAAACGTGGGGCTGGCCTCCAACAAGATTGTTATCAGCTGTAAAATGTCGCATGTGCAGGATGTAGTTACGGTGTATGAAAGAATAGCTGAAATATGCGATTACCCGCTTCATGTGGGGCTAACTGAGGCAGGCATGGGCATGAAGGGTATTGTGGCCAGTTCATCTGCGCTGTCAGTTCTGCTTCAGCAGGGTATTGGAGATACCATCCGGGTATCACTCACTCCCAAGCCGGGAGGAGACCGTGCAGAGGAAGTAAGGGTCTGCCAGCAGGTACTGCAGTCTCTTGGTATTCGAAGCTTTATCCCGCAGGTGACCGCATGTCCGGGCTGCGGGCGAACCAACAGCACCTATTTCCAGGAACTGGCTGATGAAATTCAGCAATACCTCCGGGAGATGATGCCGGCCTGGAGAGAGATGTATCCCGGCGTAGAAGAGATGAACGTGGCCGTTATGGGCTGCGTGGTAAACGGTCCCGGAGAATCGCGCAATGCCAACATTGGTATCTCGCTGCCCGGTACATTTGAAGAGCCTAAGGCCCCGGTCTATATGGATGGCGAACACTATAAGACCCTGAAAGGGGAAGGCATTGGAAAAGAGTTCCGGGATATACTTGATAACTATGTTATGGAAAACTACGGCAAGGACAAAAAAGAACAGGACAAAGAGCTGGAAGAAGCCTGACGTTTACTGTTGCCGGCTTAAGCTGTGGTTCAGGGCCTACAGGCATGAAAAAAATAGCAATTATTATCGTGATCCTTTCTGCTGTTATACTGGCAGCCTACCGATTTTATTATGCCGACCCCAATATTGTTGACGGCGATTATATATCCTCAGAAACATACAAGGCCCTGCAAAAGGATATTGAATATGAAAAACAATCAACAGCAGATAGAAAGGCAGTACTACAGGTAGTAGTGCGGCAGATGCTTGCTGAAACAAACAAATTTCAGAAAGGTTTGCCTTACCGCCTGGATTCGCTGGCCCTGGATTCGGCATTAAAGCCGGAAAACCGGCTATCGATACCGGATATGAGAATTATGCCGTCCGATTTCAATAACTACAACTTTTACGGGCTGAATATTTTTGAAGGAGAAAATTACATGGCGGTGCTATCGGTAATTGAACTGCCCGGTGTCTACCGGGACCTTGAGGTTGGTCTTACGACCGTCAGAAACGGTGAAATCGTTGATACGGCCCTAATAGGCCGTTATAAAAAGAATCTTACAGAAAAGAGCAGTGCGGAAATTTCTATTGAATCGGGTAATGATATTCGCGTACGTATGAACAAATCTCGTTCTTATCCCTTTAAGCAGAATCAGAATGTTACGTATCGTTACCGGATTACGAAGGACGGTATGATTGAATCAAATATACTTTAGGAAAACACCGAATTTTTCTTTTTGTTTTTCCTTTCTTAGAATCGGTAATGTCTATCAGGAATCAATTACAGTTTAATTACAGCTATTATGAAAACCGGGTTTTTATTTTTAACGGTAATAATTTTTGTATTTCAGGGAGAACTGCTGGCGCAGCAGGGTAACGGGAGCTCTCTGGCATCGGAGGCAGACTCCTTGTATGATGCATTTGAGGAAAAAGAAGCCCTGAATGCCTACGAGAAGATTTTGAACAGGGATTCTGACAACTACCGGGCTTTATGGAGAGCCAGTTTTTTATACTCACGCATCGGCAACAGAAAAGGGGAGAAAGAGACCCAAAAAAAGTACTATGGCAAGGCACAGGAACTGGCCCGAAAGGCCCTGGAAGTAGATTCCACAGATGCCCAATCGCACTTTGTGATGTCCGTTGCCATGGGGCGAAAGGCTTTGATAGCAAGTGCAAGAGAACGGGTAGCTGCTTCCCGTGATATTAAAAAGCATGTCGACCGGGCTTTAGCCTACGATAGCACGCATGCCGGAGCCTGGCATGTACTGGGCCGCTGGCACTTCAAGGTTGCCAATTTAAATTTCGTAGAGCGCCTTGCTGCCAATGCTCTTTTTGGTGGCATTCCGGGGGAAGCAACCAACGAAACGGCTGCGAAAGCCATCAGAAAAGCTATAGAACTGAATGATAACTATGTGCTCTATTTTCATGACCTGGCTATGGTGTATGATGAGATGGGTAAACAAAAAGAGGCTATAGAAGCTTGCCGGAGTGCTTTAAGCCTGGAGAACCTCACGCCCGACGATACCCGCCTTAAAAGTGAGTGCCGAAACCGGCTGGAAGACTGGAAATCCTGAATGATTCAAACTGAAGAATTAATGCCTGCAGTGTCACAACCCTGTTGCATAATGTAAGCGCTTTCAGTATCATAATTCACTTCTCATAAATCAGTCGCAGGCGATTGTCAAACACAATATATGATATAGCGAGACAAGCTGATGTAAGTATCGCAACAGTCTCCAGGGTTTTTAACGACAGTGCAAAGGTCTCTAAAGCTACCAGGGATAAAGTAATTGCCGTTGCCAAGGAAGCCGGCTACCACCCGCAGGGCTTTGCGCACGGGCTTGCCAGCCGTAAAAACAACATTATCCTTGCTGTTGTACCGGTACTTTCCAACTACTTTTTTATGCAGGTACTGGCAGGCATTCAGGACAAGATATCTGAATATAATTACGAGCTTTATATCTACAATATTAAGCCGAATGAGGATAAGCTGGAACAGATTCAGCAGCTTTTGAGTAGAAAATGGGCCGCCGCCTACCTAATGGTCTCCATCCACCTGCCCGACAGCAAATGGAAGCACCTGCTGGAATTCGATGACCCCATTACCCTGGTTGACGATTCCTTCCGGGAGATCGACTCCATCTACGTCGACAATGTGCACGGTGCGGAAGTTGCCACACAGTATCTTTTAAACAAGGGATACCTGAACCCGGGAATGATTCTTCCCAACCGTGATTCAAAACCGGCCCAGGATCGCCTGGAAGGCTTTAATAATATCATTGATAAATACCATATCAGAATATCCCCGCATAACGTTGTTACCGGTGATACGGATTACAGGGACGGCTATAATGAACAGAACGGTTATGAAGCCATGCAGAAAATGCTTGCTCTGGATACCGTGCCCGATGCCTGCTTTTGCAGTTCCGATATACAGGCGGTCGGGGCCATGGGGGCCTTGAGGGAAGCCGGCAAGTCGATGCCGATTATCGGTTATGACGACATAAAAGTAGCCGAGTACCTGGGCCTCTCGACTATCAGCCAGCCCATGTATAAAATGGGTGAGAAAGCGGTTGAGCATATTGTACAGCGCATTGAAAATCCCGAACAGGACCTGCTGCAATATGTCTTTCCAACCGAATTGGTAAAACGATCTTCAACAGAAATTGAACAGGCAATAAATCAGTCTTAGCAGTATATGGCTAAAACAACATTTAACAGGATAGGAGTTTTAACCTCCGGGGGAGATTCTCCCGGAATGAATGCCGCGATTCGTGCCGTAGTTCGAAGCTGTGTCTACTACAATATCACGCCCTATGGCATTATGGAAGGCTATGACGGCTTGATCAAAAATAAGATTCATAAAATGGACGCCAGCTCAGTGAAGCATATTATTCACCAGGGGGGCACCATTCTGAAATCCGCACGCAGCAAGCGCTTTATGACCAAAGAGGGCCGTGAAAAAGCCTGGAAAAACATCAGCAAAAAAAAGCTTGGCGGGCTGGTGGTTATCGGAGGAGACGGAACCTTTAAGGGGGCAATGGCGCTGGGCAGTGAACATGATATTCCCATAGTGGGTATTCCGGGCACTATTGACAATGATATCTATGGTACGGATTTTACTCTCGGTTTCGATACGGCCACCAATACGGTTGTTGAGGCTGTGGATAAAATACGCGATACGGCCACCTCACACAGCCGGCTGTTTTTTATTGAGGTAATGGGACGGGATGCCGGATTTATCGCCGTTCACTCGGGCATCGCGGCAGGATCGGAAGAGATACTGATTCCTGAAAAAGACCGTGATGTGGAGCATCTGTTTGAATCACTGGAAAGGACTTCCCGCAGAAATAAAACATCCAGGCTGGTAATTGTGGCTGAGGGCGATCAAAACGGAAGCGTATACAATCTCGAAAGACAGGTACAGGAACGTTTCGGTGACCGCTATGAAACCAAAGTTACCATTCTCGGACACGTGCAACGCGGCGGACGTCCGTCATGCACCGACCGGGTGCTGGCCAGCAGGCTGGGAGTGAGTTCCGTTGAAGCGCTTATGAACGGTAAGAGAAACGTCATGATTGGAACTCGCAATAAAAAGATTAATTTCACTGACTTTGATAAAGCTACCAAGCAAAATCCGAAAATGGATGAAGAGCTGATCAGGGTCGCAAATATCATTTCTATTTAACCAAGCTGTTATAAAAGCTATGAAAACACATTCCATCTTATCCAGGGTTCAGTTACTGTTTCTTGCATTTGCCATTGCATTTGTATCCGTCGGATGTTCCTCCGGCGAGAGCCAGAAAGGGCTCGACCAATCGACGAAGCAAGCTCTGATTGATCATCCGGAATGGACGAAAAGCGCCAACATTTATGAAGTCAACATCCGGCAGAATACCCCGGAGGGAACCTTCAACGCCTTTCGGGAAGACTTGCCTCGCCTTAAGGAGATGGGCGTTGACATTATCTGGCTGATGCCTATTCATCCCATCGGGGAAAAGAATCGCAAAGGCAAACTGGGCAGTTATTACTCAATCAAGGATTACCGGGCAGTTAACCCGAATTTTGGCACCCTGGAAGATTTTAAAGCGCTTGTGGATTCCACCCATAAACACGGCATGAAACTTATTTTAGACTGGGTGCCGAATCACACGGCCTGGGACCATGCCTGGGTTACCGAACACCCTGAATACTATGCCAAGGATTCCACCGGTGCCATCACCTACGAAGCAGACTGGACCGACATAGCGCTTCTCAACTACGAGAACAAAGACCTGTGGCCTAAAATGATTGACGCGATGAAATACTGGATCAACGAGGCCGATATTGACGGTTTCAGGGTAGATCATGCCTCGCATGAGATTCCGATGGCCTTCTGGGAGCAGGCAGTACCTGAAATTGACCAGGAAAAGGAGGGATTGTTCTGGCTCGCTGAATGGGATGAACCCAAACTGCATCCGGTATTTGACGCTTCCTATCCCTGGGAATATTTCCATATGACTACCGATATTGCAAAGCAGAATAAACCCTTGTCGGCAATTGATGAGTATATGGAAAAAGAGCAGGAACGTTATCCCGAACACGCTTATCGCATGTACTTTACCAGTAATCACGACGAAAACAGCTGGAATGGTACCGATCGCGAACTATTCGGTGAAAACTTTCGGAATTTTGCGGTTCTGGCTGCAACCATCGATGGGATGCCTCTAGTGTATAATGGCCAGGAGTCGGGACTATACAAACAGCTGGAATTCTTTGAAAAAGATACCGTCAACTGGAAGGATTACAAGCACCAGGAATTTTATGCGACTCTTTTTGACCTGAAAGATCGCAATGAAGCGTTATGGAACGGGCAGTATGGCGGCGATTTTATAAAAGTGGCCAATGATAAGGCTGACAGCGTCTATTCTTTCAAGCGGGTTAAAGGAGAAGACGAAGTGATGGTGGTTCTGAATTTAAGCGGCAATTCTTATTCTGTAAACTTTCCGGGAATTGACACTGAGACAAATTATACCAACGTATTCACCGGCGAAGAGCAGGTGATGGGCAATGGTGCCGTTGATATGTCACCTCATAGTTTCCTGGTTCTCGAAAAGTAATTTATAACTCTTCGGACTAACCTTCTGATATTGATAAATGGATAAATCAGCTAAAAAACCGGCATTAAGTTTTTGGGATATCTGGAATATGAGTTTCGGTTTCCTGGGAATTCAATTCGGTTTTGCCCTTCAGAATGCCAATGTAAGCCGCATTTTCGAAACGCTGGGGGCTTCAATCGACGATATCCCCATTCTCTGGATCGCCGCACCGGTAACGGGTTTGGTCGTGCAGCCCATAATCGGATACCTGAGTGACAAAACCTGGAACCGTTTAGGCCGGCGCAGGCCCTATTTCCTGTTCGGTGCGATATTCGCCTCGCTCGCACTCATTGTGATGCCTAATTCTCCGGTCTTGTGGGTAGCGGCCGGCATGTTGTGGATTATGGATGCCTCCATAAACATTTCTATGGAGCCTTTCAGAGCATTTGTGGGGGATATGCTGCCATCGCACCAGCGAACAAAAGGCTTTGCCATGCAGAGTTTCTTTATCGGTACCGGTGCCGTAATAGCCTCGCTTTTGCCCTGGATGATGACCAACTGGTTCGGCATTTCAAATACCGCACCGGCAGGCGAAATTCCGCCATCCGTAAAATGGTCATTCTATATAGGGGCCTTTGCCTTCTTCTCTTCGGTACTGTGGACGGTAGTGAGGGTAAAAGAGTATCCGCCGGAGGAATTCGAGAAATTTTCTGAGGG
>DATFJD010000296.1:0-2091 GCA_035269475.1 Halalkalibaculum sp. | reverse complement strand
CGGGCATATCGTATTTCGGTATTTCTAAATTTTAAAAGACGTCAAATATAAGCATTTAGTATGGATTTATCATTTCTAAGAGCAGTTTATGTTCCAGAACACCGATTAAACGGATGCTGCAAATTTTCACAGATACCAACTACAGAAATCTGCACCATCTGCTTTACCCGTGTTTTATGCATTTAAAACCCATTGCTTATTCCGGATCAGAAAAGACTTTAGAATAGATATGCTTTCACTTCAAACCATATATCCTAAAAGCGGTAAACAGCGTCTGCTGGTTTTTTGAAAAGTTATTATCAGAAACCATCAGCAAGAGCCTGCCGCCATTTTCCAGCCGTGGACCAAGTATGAGGCCTTCAAAATTGTCAATAGCTATATCGAAATCGTTCAAATAGGTTACCAACTCTTTCCCGACAGGTTTCAAAGGCGTATCAAGCTGCTGCAAACCGGCAACGCCCTTGATATCGGTAGCTCCCTCTGTGGAGGCTGCATAAAGTGCTATCCGGTTTCCCTCACCGGCCACATAATTGCGTTCCAAAACCAGCAAATTTCCCTTGCTGTCCAATGCCAGGAGGGCCGTGATACCGTTAACGGCGAACAGGTCCTTTTGGGCAGATTCGTACTGCACCCGGTCGACCATGTAGACAAATTCATGCATGACACTGTCGGCAGGCAAGTCATATATAATTATCCTTGAGGGACTCTCATTATCTGAATCAGCCGCTGGGCCGTCCTGCAAGAGCGCATTTTCCGTTGCTGCAAAGAGCCTGGTTTCGTCCGGACTGACCGTCAGGCCTTCAAAGCCAAGGTTATTACGAACCCCGCGAGAGTTATCGGCAGACCGGTAGGCTTCCGGGATCTTCATCTCTTTTACAAAAGATCCTGTTTTTGTGAATGCATTGATAAAAGGCGGAATGTTCCTCCCGGGGACCCCTTCCGAAGAAATATAAATCAGGCTGTCTGATGTAAAAACAATGGCCTCCGGATCGACTTCACCTTCAGGATAAGCATTACCCTGCTGCGTGCGGATATAATGCACGTTTTCAAAACGAATACCGTCCTTTTCGAGATTGCCATCCATATTCAACTCAAGGCGGAAGGAATAGAAACGTGCTTCGGCCAAATTACTGCGATCATCACTGATTACATAATAGGTGCCTGATCCGGGATCGTAAGCCAGCCCTGAAAGTCCGCCGACCGGAGTGCCTTTAAACTGGTAATTGTGCGGTATAGATACCTGCCCTAATGGTTCAAGTTGGATTGATGACGACTGTGATAGGGCTGTACCAGAACTAAGAAAAGATGCTATTACAATAAACAGGGTGATAGAAGAGCGATGGGGAGTCATGGTTTTACTAATCAATATTGCTAGAATAAATTCAGCTGTTCGTTCTGGCGTTCAATGGGCCAGGCAGGCATGGGATTCATCTCAATAAGTTCTGACAGAATCTGGTGAAATTTTCGTGCAATAGGCGGCTGGTTTTTACTCTCCGGCGCATGAGTGAAAATATAAGGATGCAGCCCTTCCTTGATCCAGTCGGCTATGATGATAGCCCACTCTTTAAGGTAGGGTTCATTATTAAGGGCATCATTCGCCCCTACAAAACGAACAAAAGGACGGGAAGCAGTTGTATCAAACCGTACCGGCAGTTTGGGCTTTTTTTTCTGCGCTTCAAGGATGGAAGGCTCATTCGAGTTCATGGCGTGAAGCTTGCGCGTGTCGAATATGACCCTATTTATGCTGTAGCTCTTCAGCAGCCTATTGAGCCTGTGTTCCACTCTTCCGTGGTCGAAAAAGCCGGGATGCCGCACTTCAAGGGCATAACTGTATACATTAGGCAGGTAGGAGAAAAGTTTCTCCAGACGGTCAAAATACTCCGGTGAAAACCGGGATGAGAGCTGAATATGAAAGGGCCCCAAACGGCCTGCAATCGGATCAAATGTCTCCAGGAACTGCAACACCTCTTCTTCCACATCATGAAGCTGCCTGTTATGTGTAATGGAGCGATGAAACTTAAAACAGAATTTAAAGTTGTCCGGCGTTTTACTGCCCCAGCTTTTCACCGTTTTGGCATTCGGGATATTATA
>DATFJD010000295.1:0-12562 GCA_035269475.1 Halalkalibaculum sp. | reverse complement strand
TATTTGGATCACCTCTCTTGACGGAGGCGAGGCCTTCCGGCTGACCTCGTTTCAGGGATCGGAAGCTAATCCGAATTTTTCTCCGGACGGAAACATGGTAGCTTTCACCGGAGAGTACGACGGTAATACGGACGTTTATGTTGTACCCGTTGAAGGTGGAGAGCCCAAACGCCTGACCTGGCATCCCGGTGACGATGACGTGCGGGGCTGGACCCCGGATGGGGAGGAAGTGATATTTGCATCAGGCAGGACAAGTGCCCCTGTTCCCTATAATAAATTCTGGTCCGTAAGTCTTGAAGGAACCATTCCGGAGGCCTTGCCTATTCCGCGGGTCCACAAGGGACAGTTTTCCCCCGATGGCAACCGATTTGCCTATCAGCAAATCGATCTGAGTGACGATGAATGGCGCAATTACCGAGGGGGCCAAGCCAGGCCGATCTGGGTCATGGATATGAGCGATCATTCAATCACCAAACTCCCCTGGGACGGCAGCAATGACCAGGATCCGGTCTGGATTGGTGAAACCATCTATTTTCTTTCCGACCGCGACCATACCATGAATATCTTTGCCTATAACACCTCTACTCAAGAATTGAGTCAGGTCACCGAGTACACCGAGTTTGATGTCAAGGAGCTGAATTCGGGAGGCGGACAGCTGGTCTATGAAAATGCCGGATTCATTCACAAGTACAATCCGGAGACCGGTGCCGGTTCCAAGGTTTCCGTTACGGTGAAAGGCGACTTCCCCTGGGCCCGCCCTCACTGGGAGGATGTCGGCAATCAGATCACCAATGCCTCGCTTTCTCCCACCGGCGTTAGGGCTCTGGTTCAGGCCCGGGGTGAAATATTTACCATTCCCACAGAGAAAGGAGACTCGCGAAACCTGACCAACAGCTCAGGCGCGGCCGACCGCCATCCGTCTTGGTCGCCCGACGGCCAGCATATAGCCTGGTTCTCGGATGCAAAGGATGAATACCGGCTGATGATCGGCACACAGGACGGACTGGAAGAGCCGAGAGAGATTCAGATACCAAACCCGACCTTCTTTTACCGTACCGCGTGGTCACCCGATTCCAAAAAGATCCTGTTCACGGATGAAGGATTGAATCTGAGCTACGTAAATGTTGAAACCGGCGAAGTTACAAAAGTAGATACCGACACCTATGCTCACCCGGAGCGGACCCTCGACCCCGTCTGGTCACCCGACTCAAAATGGATAGCTTACTCAAAGCGGTTGGAGAACCAGTTTCATGTCATTAAGGCTTACTCGCTGGAAGAGGATAAAAGCTATCAGATTACCGACGGTCTTTCGGATGCCATTTCACCCGCGTGGGACGCCAGTGGCGACTATCTCTACTTTTTAGCCAGTACAAACTACGCCCTTAACACAGGATGGCTGGATATGAGCTCGTATGACCGTCCCGTTGAACGAGCCGTCTACTTTGCCATCCTGGAAAGCGGGCAAAAATCTCCGCTGCTCCCGGAAAGCGATGAAGAGAAAGTTAGAACGGAAGAGACTGAAGAAGAAAGTAATAATGAACAAACCGAAGAACAGGAAAATAATACTGTAACCATCGATACGGAAGGTATCAAGCAGCGTATCCTGTCGCTTGATCTTCCTGAAAGAAACTACAACAGCCTGCAGTCGGGGAAAGAAGGAGAAATTTATTATACCGAGGTCGTAGAAAATCAGCCCGGCTTTACCCTCCACAAATATTCGCTGGAGAAGCGCGAATCGACGCCGTTCATTACACCCATACAAAACTACGATCTCTCTCACGACGGCAATAAGTTATTGTACAATTCCGGCGGCACCTGGGGCGTGGTAGCGACGGCATCGCCCGCAAAAGTAGGTGATGGCAAGATAAATACCGACCTGCGGATGCACCTGGATCCGGAAAAAGAGTGGCGGCAGATCTTTGACGAATCCTGGCGATTCGAACGGGATTATTTCTATGTAGAAAACCTGCACGGTGCCGACTGGGATGCCGTGTATGATCGATATTCACCCTGGGTAGACTATGTGCGCCACCGTTCTGACCTCACCTACATACTTGATATTATGGGTGGAGAGTTGTCTGTGGGACATTCCTTTACCGGTGGCGGAGATGAGCCCGACGTGGAAGATGTCAGCATCGGATTGCTGGGAGCTGATCTCGAAGTTGCAAACAACCGGTATCGCATTGAACGCATTTACGATGGGGAGAACTGGAACCCCGATCTGCGGGCGCCATTGCGAGCGCCGGGCGTGCAAATTGCCGAAGGTGACTATATACTGGAGGTAAATGGGGAAGAACTGACGGCAGATATGAATCCATACAGCCTGTTTGAAGGCATGGCCGACCGGCAGGTTATACTCACGGTGAATGACGAGCCTACGATGGATAATGCCCGGGAAGCTACCGTGGTACCAACCGGCAGTGAGACAGCCCTGCGTTCCAGGGCCTGGGTGGAAGATAACCGCAGAAAGGTCGATGAAATGTCAGACGGCAAACTGGCTTATGTATGGCTGCCCAATACGGCTAATGCCGGCTACACCTATTTCAACCGCTACTACTTCGCCCAGCAACACAAACAGGGCGCCGTCATTGATGAGCGCTTCAACGGGGGCGGATCGGCAGCTGACTATATGGTCGATATCATGAGTCGAGAGCTGCACGGTTTCTTCAACAATCCCATTGGAGACAAAACCCCCTTCACTTCGCCCGGTGCAGGGATCTGGGGACCCAAAGTTATGATTATAAATGAGTCAGCCGGTTCCGGCGGTGATTACCTGCCCTACATGTTCCGGCAAATGGATATCGGTCCGCTGGTGGGACGCAAAACCTGGGGCGGCCTTGTCGGCATCTGGGACACGCCTCCCCTGGTGGATGGCGGTTATATTACGGCACCTCGCGGAGGCTTCTATAACCTCGAAGGAGAATGGGCTGTTGAAAATGAAGGTGTTGCTCCGGATATCAGGGTAGAGTATACGCCAAAGGAAGTGCTGAATGGAGTTGACCCCCAGCTTCAGCGTGCCGTTGAAGAGGCGATGAAACTCCTGGAGAAGCGCGACAAGAAGATTATCCCCCAGCCTAAAGATCCCGACCGGACAAAACGCGCCGGTGAATCCGGAAATTAAATATCAAAATTACAAGCCGGGCAGTTAATCTTGTCCGGCTCTGCTACTTTTGTATTTTAATAACATAAAAGAGGCGAACCCACTCAAGGATTCGCCTCTTACTTTTTTATACGTGATGCGGCTCAAGCATTAAAACCTGAAAGAAAGCTGCAGCCGGAAATTTCTGCCTGCCTGCGGGTAGTAATAGTTGAAGTGCTGTTCATTGCCTCCTGCAATGTACCCGAAGGTATAGCCGTTCGTCTCGTATGTTTCATCCAGAACATTATTAACCTGAAGGTTTGCTTGCAGGCCGCTCAGCACCGGAATGGAACTGAAGTTGTAGCCAAGACGAATATCATTTACCAGGTAAGGATCTATAGACCGTGAGTCTGTCTGGGTATTGTCAAGATACTGCCGGGAAACATACTTGGTAACCAGCTCCGCACTAAATCCGTTATCGGTGAAACTCAGTACGGAATTTCCGATGAATGAAGGTGAAAATGAGATATCTGTACTTTCATAAATCCGGCTCTCCTGTCCTATAAAATTGAACCCGGCATCATATACATCGATGAACTGTTCATACTCTTCAATTTTGTTCCGGCTAAAGGTAGCGTTGCCCGACCATTCCAGCTCAGGCAGCAGCCTCACCCCGGCCTGAAGTTCAATGCCGGCCCGGTAGCTGTCAGGCACATTCTGACGAATGGCTGACCCCACATCATTCAGCTCGCCGGTAGGAATGAGCTGATTCTTGTAATCCATAAAGTAGAGATTGACCCCAGCAAAAAAGCGATCAAATTCTGCCTTGTAGCCTGCCTCCCAATCATAAAGCGTTTCGTGTTGGGGACGGTTTTCGGGTGTGGAGTTCACATATTCATCACGGGTAGGCTCTTTATTGCCGACACTGAATGAAGCGAACAGGCGGTGATTGCCTTGGCGATAAACGAGTCCCGCTTTTGGATTGAAAAAGGTCAGGCGATCGGTTTGCTGCACATCTACGATCTGCTGTCCGCCTCCCGGTGCCTGCTGCTTATCTTTGCCCAGAAAATCATAGGTGATGTGGCGGGTTTGCATATCCACATAGCCGCTCAGATTGTCTGTAAAGTAGTACTGCAGCTTGGCGTAGAGATTACCGTCTGTTTTAAAGGCATTGTTGTCGTAGTAACGGTTTTCAACATCCGTATTACCCAGGTACTCGGCCCAGACCACTTCTCCAAAATGATCACCGTCGTACTCATTATAGCCTCCGCCGAAGGTCAGCGAAAAGTCATTGTCTTTCTTATACTGGGTGGAGAATACCGTTCCATAAAAATGGTTGTCCAGCCAAAGTTGTCTTACCAGGTCGCTTTCCGTGATGGTTGAATTGGAAACATCAATGGGTTCAATCTGATACTGGCTTAAAGACTGGTCGGCTTTGTACTCTTCATAGTAACCGCGACCGTAGGTGTAGTGCAGCGATGCGCTGGCATCCCAGTTTTCGGAAAACTGGTAGGAATAGTGCAGCTGATAATGGTCCTGCTGGTAATTATCAGTCTGATCCTCGTAAGGTTCGCCCGGCTTCTCCTGTCCCGCCGGATTGAAGGTGCGGTCGGAATCCAGCTTGTCTTCAGGTACGCCGTACCAGGATTGGTAGGTGGTTTCAACACCGGAAAAGACATCCGCTCTCAGCAGGCTGTTATCTCCGTGACGGGCACCGCTCAGGTAAAAGGATTTCAGATCCGAGGAAGCCCGGTCGATATAGCCGTCACTGGTAATCTTGGAAAGGCGCCCTTCGAACTGCCAGCCGTTATCCATGAGTCCGGAACCGAGCAGCACATTCATTTTTTGAGTGTTAAAAGAACCGGCCCCGGCATTTACTTCACCGTAGGCATTGGGACGCATCTCGGAAGTCTGCAGGTTCATGCTTGCCCCGAAAGCGGCGGCTCCGTTGGTGGAAGTTCCCACCCCGCGCTGGATCTGTATATTTTCGACAGAAGAAGCAAGATCGGGCAAATCCACCCAGAATACGCCGTGCGATTCAGCATCATTAAGCGGAATACCGTTGATGGTTACGTTGATTCGGGCCTGGTCTACCCCGCGGATGCGTATGCCCGTGTAACCGATACCCGTTCCGGCATCCGATGTCGTCGTTACCGAAGGCGTATTGCTTATCAGGTAGGGTACGTCCTGGCCGAGATTCCTTTTATTGATCTCATCCCTGCTCACATTTTCAAAAGCCATGGGCGTGGCTTCATCGACACGCAAAGCCTTTACAAAGACCTCGTTGCTCATGATGGATTTCGGTATAAGCAGGATTTCTAGATTCCTGCTCTGCTGGGCAGTTTTGACGGTCTTTGTTTTATATCCTACAAAAGAGATCTTGATTTCATCAGAAGCACTGTCCTGAAGTTCAAGGGTAAAGCTACCGTCCGATCCGGTAGCAACGCCGTTATTGGTGCCGGCCTGAATGACATTGGCACCCGCCAGAGGCTCATCGGTTTGAGCATCCTTGACGGTACCGGTTATGGTTTGAGCAAAAATTTCACTCGATGACAGACAAAACAGTACAAGAAATACTGTGAAAATAGATTTGAGTTTGGAATACATTGTTCCTCCATCTTAGGGTTTAAGAGGAGGGCAACTTGCTAATTGCTGATACGCAGAAATGCATCAGGTTTCCCTACGCCGGTGTTAACCGGTTCAGGTTCTTAGGGTATGATCTCAGCCCGCTGTGCAAGCACCCCCAACCTTGGGTTGTGTTTCAATAAGTTGAAAAGATAAGGGGTTATTCCTTCAGGTTCAAAGGCAGTATGCATCTTTATTTAAATTACCTATTTTCTCTTCAGTGAGTTCTTATAATCCTGATAATTTTAGATTTGATATGAAGCTATTCCAACAGATTACAATCTACCTGGGGGTCTCCCTATTATTGTTTCAATGCTCCGCTGAGCAGCCGGGCGCTGAGCTCCATGAAGAGATCAGGCCCGCGGATATCCAAACCCATATTTCTTTTTTGGCTTCTGATGACCTTGCGGGACGTGAAACCGGAAGCCCAGGAGAAGCCAAAGCCGCAGGCTACATTGCAAAACATTTTGAAAATTTTGGATTACTTCCTGCCGGCGATGAGAACACCTATTTCCAGGAATTCAGGGTAAATATGTCCATATTAAACAACCCAAACCGAAACGATACTTCGCAAACGGGCACTGCATTTGCTGATGAGGAGCGCATTACACGAAATGTGGTGGCGGCTATTGAAGGTACCGACGAACCGGATACCTATATCATAATCGGTGCCCACTATGACCACCTGGGCACCGGGAAATTCGGCTCGCTCTACAATCGGGATACCACCTCCATTCACAACGGGGCTGATGACAACGCCTCCGGGACTTCCGGATTGCTGGAGCTGGCACATTACTTCAGCGAAAACCCGCCACAGCGGAGCCTGCTGTTTATTGCATTCTCAGGGGAAGAGATGGGACTGCTAGGTTCGCGGCACTTCGTTGAAAATCCAACGGTACCCCTGGATCAAACCCTGGCGATGATTAACATGGATATGATCGGACGTTTGAACAGCAATAAATTGCTGATATTCGGTACCGGTTCATCGCCGGACTGGGATTCACTCATCGCAGAAGCCAATATCGATTCGCTAAGCATTAATACCATACCGGACGGCACCGGGGCCAGTGATCATACCAGTTTCTACAATAAGCAGATACCGGTACTGCACTATTTTACAGATACGCATGCCGATTACCACAGGCCTTCGGACGACTCTGATTATATCAATGCCGAGGGTCAGGATAGGGTATTGGAACATGTTAAAAGAGTGGTAATCTCCCTAAACAGCCTGAATGAAGGCCAACTGACTTATACAGAGGCTCCCGAAACCCAAAGCCGGGACGTCACCATGAGCGGCGTAACCATGGGTGTAACGCCCGATTATGGGTTCAGCGGCAAGGGATTGCGCATTACGGGAGTAAGCGGTGGCGGACCTGCCGACAGGGCCGGCTTGAAAAGCGGCGATATTATTATCAAAGTTGCAGGGACTGAACTGGAAGATATCTATAGCTATATGAAAGTATTGAATAGCCTGGAAGAGGGCCAGCAAACCACCGTATCCGTACTTCGTGATGGACGGGAACAGGCCTTTGACATTACCTTTTAGGTTCAGGTTTCAGGATGCAAGATACAGGATACAGGATGCAGGATGCCAGATGCTGGTATTAATATGTTAACTTACTACTTTAGACTTTCTACTTAATACTCATTACTCGTCACTCATTACTCATGACTATAAAACAAACATATACGCTACTGCTGGCAGCACTTTTGGCAATCGGCTGCAGTATGGAATCCGATAAAGGCACCGCAACAGAGCAGGGTTACCAGGCTATTTCCGTATTGGGCGACACCCTGTATGCACCGGAGATCGACCCGGAAACGGAAGCCCAGTTTAAGTCGAATCTGCAATCAGCCAAAGCACAGTATGAAGCAAATCCAAACGACGCCGATGCCATAATATGGTACGGCAGAAGGACGGCCTACCTTGGCAACTACCGGAAAGCAGTTGATATTTTTAGCGAAGGGGTAGAAAAACATCCCAATGACGCACGCATGTACCGGCATCGCGGCCACAGATACATCACTCTCAGGGAGTTTGATAAAGCTATTGAAGACCTTGAAAAAGCGGCCGATCTTATAGCGGGTACTGAGGATATGATCGAACCCGACGGACTTCCGAACATACGCAATATGCCGAGAAGTACCCTTCATACAAATATCTGGTATCATCTTGGCCTCGCCCGTTACCTCACAGGAGATTTTGGCACCGCTGCTGACGCCTATCGCAATTGCATGGAAGCCTCAACCAATGACGATATGATGGTTGCCACCTCATACTGGCTATATATGACCTTAAAACGTGCCGGGAATGACGGGATGGCGGGCGAAGTACTGGAACCGATCCGACAAGATATGGACCTCCTGGAAAATGAAAGTTATCTCAAGTTGCTGCTGGTTTTTAAAGGCGATTTTGACGAAAAAAGCCTTCTCGACAATACCGCTACCCCCCTAGATAACGCCACAGTCGGCTATGGCATCGGGAACTGGCACTACGTAAACGGACGCAACGCCCGAGCCGAAGAGATATTCCGCGAGGTATACCAGGGCACTAACTGGGCCGCTTTCGGCTACATCGCCGCAGAGGTTGATTTGGCAAAGCTATTTTAAAATTATTGATAGTAGAAAGTAGTAAGTCAAAAGTAGAAAGTGAAGATCAATAAGGATCTTAACCCAATTAAAAAATACTTAATACTTACTACTTTAGACTTTCTACTATTCGCTAACTCACCAAATCACTAATTCACCAATTCATCAATTAAAAAACACTGCATTTCCGAAGAGCAGCTTGCCGTTGTACCAGAAAGCGCGAAACAGCGGGTTGTCAACCATATAAACAACCGAACCGCTGCCCATATTCTGTACACCAAATGTTAAGGTATTTTCGAGCTTTTCTTTTGCTTTATATCCCACAAAACCGCTCATGTGAGCATCCTCCTTAGCCACTCCCACATTCCAACCATCATCCAGGTAGGCATAGGCATCGGAATTCCTTTTCAGGGTGAAATAGGTGTCATCATAACCGAAGGCCAGCGGATGTGAGTTATCCATGGCAAGCTTGAAAATAGAACCGGAGTTAAATGAACTGATGCGTTCTCTTTCCCGTTCTCCGTAGATTTCAAGATTATCTTCGTTTCCATTCTCACCGGCTTGTTCCTCATTTCCATCGCCGTTATTATTGTCTTTACTTTTAAGAGCAAATCCTTCCTTACCGGCCAACATACTGTTCGCGCCTTCAACGGCAATCAGCCGTCCGCCTTCTGTTATCCATTCTTGAACTTCATTCATTCGCGGACCGTTTAGCTCGTCCCTGTAGTACCCGTCGGGAAGTATTAAAACGTCGTATTTGTGAAGTTCTACATCGCCGAGATCAGACACATTGATAAGAGTAAGCGGATAGTCAATTTGGCGGTCGAAATAGTGCCAAATTTCTCCGACCATATATGAGGATGTGCCCTCGCCCGAAAGGAGGGCTACGCGAGGAGATTTCAGGTACTCTACGGAAGATGCACCGAAATCGGAGCCGGAGGTCACAAATCCGGTAGGTACGGGATTAAGCTGCTGCCCGTGGCGGGTGGCAATTTCCTGCACCTTTGAATCAAAAGCACTGCCCATTTGTGTATTGCCGTTCCGTGTAATGATCAGGGTTCCGGGATCGTAAGTTATGCCGTCAATAGTAAATGTTTCTTCGGCATATCGCAGTTTGATCTCATTTTTCAGTAAATCAGAAAGCATCTGCAGGTCAGCCAGGTCTTTCCATTCTGCCAGGTAAGCGTATGGAGCCCCGTCAGCAGTGTTGTTTACATTCTTCGTAGGAGCCGCTGCCTCATTTGCATCAATTCGGTCCGTCAGGGCATAGCCGTGCAAGCCGTAGGCATAATGCTGCTCCCAGGCTGTAATGTCATAGGTCAGGGAATCGGCCAACTGTGGGCGCGGCTCAAACAAGACACGCGCAAGTACCGATTTGGGTTGAAAAGCACTGACTACATAGTCATTCTCAGAAACCGAAACCCGCTCGGTGGTTCCTGTCTCGTAGTTATACCCGTTTAGAGTTCTGGACCTCGCCGCTTTTCCGTATTCAATATTATGCTTGTCCAGAAGGTCAAACAAGGCCTTCATTTTATCCGGATTATTATCGGCCTTTATGACAAAGGTTTTATATTCCCCGGATGGGTTTTCGAGGGCGTCATTATAGTACTGTGAAAATTCGCTGACCAGTTTATCTGCATTCTGTGATGCAATTTCCACAGTTGACATTCCTGTGGTATGATGATGCATCAGTCGATCGTTCAGCGTAAGCGTATCACCTTCCGGCTTGATAATGCCAAGGCCGGCATAGCCGCCGCCAGCCTGTTCATAGGTCATGCCTATTGAGCCGTTGAAAATGGGATACGTATCCCCGTAACTCGGATAAAAAAGATCGAAAACTTCACGGGTAAAATAGAGCCAGCTGTTGCTGTCGAAATATCGCGCGTGGTTCCTGCCGATGGTGTACTGAAATTCACGCTGCCAGTCGGTGATGGCTTTGTGGAAAGGTTCCGCTGCCGGTGCAAAATAGTACGGTGAAGTATAACTCTGCTCATGATAATCTACGTGAATTTGCGGCATCCACTGCTGGTACAGCTCAACTCGCTGTCGGCTCTCCTTCTGGGTTAACCATGCCCAGTCTCTGTTCAGATCAAAGTAATAGTGATTGGTTCTTCCCCCGGGCCATGGTTCATGGTGCTCGCGTGCGTCACCATAGGCATTAAATTCATCGCCCGCCGTTTCAGTATACCAGTGCACATAGCGATCGCGGCCGTCGGGATTAATCATGGGATCCATAATCACGACCGTATTGGCCAGCCACTGCTTGCTTTCGGCATTGCCGGGCCGCACCAGCTCATAAAGCGTTTTAAGGGCAGCCTCACTGCTGGAGGTTTCATTACCGTGTACATTATAACTGAGCCATACAATGGGAATATTGCTTGTTGGCTCGCCTTCCATGAGGCCGGCTCGCTTTAGATTATCCGTACGAATTTGTTCAAGGCGAGCATGGTTCTGTTCCGATGCCACTTTCACGATAACCAGCTCCCGCCCTTCGTTACTGGTACCATATTGCTGAAAGGTGACCAAAGGGGATGCTTCAGAAACGTATTCAAAATAATCCATCACCTTGTAATGAGGGGTCCACTTGCTGCCCAATTCATAACCGAGGTACTCCTCCGGTGACTGTAAACTATTTTGGGCTTTACTATCCAGTGAAAAGAATAGCAGGAAAATTAAAGAAAACAATAAACCGAACTTAATATTTCTCATGGCTAAACTAATGGTTAATGAGTAATAATTAATAAGGAAGACATATGCTTACTCATCACTCATTACTCGTTACTTATTACTTGTTACTAGTTACCCGTCAATGATTCAGAGTAATGTATCTAAAAATGACTGCGGATTTTGTAAAATTATTTACTTTCCGAGCTATTCCTTAGCTCCTCCTCTACCTGCCTTACCACAGTATCGACAATGGCATTCGGTATTGGGATGGATAAGTTGTAGTGTGCTATTTTCCAGTTCTCCCCTTCTTTAATAAGCACCCCCGTTCCCCGGGATGGACCCAGGTTCGGGGTATCCAGCGCCTCATCAAACCAAGAAATCTTTCCGTTTGCTGAAAAGTAGACATGACGTTCAACCGGTTCGAAACTCCAGGCCGAACCCCTGTCGAAATAGGGCTTGCTCCAGGGTTTGAATTCTGCCACAGTCCATCGCTCGGTAGCATCCGTACCCATAAAAATAGAACTGTCGTTTTGGAAATGCCTGAAGTAACGTTCAAAATCGGCCTTAGCTGCGGCATCATGCCAGTCATCAAGCATGGTATGTACCTCCTTTTGAGAAGGGGAAACATTTTCTTCAACAGGGGCGCATGCTGTATGAATTGCAACAGAAAATAAAAGTAAAAGGCACAAGTATTTCATGGGGAATAGGAAATGAACTTATTAATTGGATTAGCATGGCCGCCAAATTTTGAAATTTTCACAAACCGGAATCCCAAAAAAGCCCAAAGTGTAATCAAATTTCAGTTTGAATGGTTGATAGTACTAAATGGTTTCGTAATCCCCAAGTTTGCAAAGTAATGTTGGGTTGACGAATTTCCCCTTCATTGTAAAAGAATAAATTCAACACAGTACATGTCCGTTACAAATACCGAAATAGCCGAAAAACTTCGTGAAATTTATCAGCTGATGCAGCTGGCCGGTGAAAACCGCTTCCGGGCCATAGCTTTCGATCGTGCCGCCCAGACGATTGAATCCCTGAATGAAGACATCAATGACTACATTGAAAATGACACCCTAACCGACATCAAAGGTATCGGGAATTCCATAGCAGAAGACATAAAATCCTATGCCGGTACGGGAGAAATTGAGGTGCTGGTTGCGCTGAGAGAACGCATTCCGGAGGGTGTCATCCAGTGGCTGAATATATCGGGACTGGGGCCGAAAAATATTGCAAAAATCCATAAAGAGCTTGATATCTCAACCCTCAAGGAATTGAAAGAGGCTTGTAAAGACGGTCGCGTTGCCGGGCTGGACGGCCTGGGTGAGAAATCAGCCCAAAAAATCCTGAACTCCATCGAGTGGATGGAACAGTTCGACGAGCGCTGCCACCTCGATGAGGCTGTCGAAATTGCGCAGCCCATGTTTGATTTTCTCAAAGAACTGGAAGGCATTCAGCATATTGAAATTGCCGGTTCTTTGCGCAGGTCAAAAGAAACGATCGGAGATATTGACATCCTGATTGGTGCCGGCAGCGACTATATAGAACCGATTTTTGATGCTTTCGTCGATCATGAACTGGTTGTAGAAGTACTGGGAAGGG
>DATFJD010000294.1:0-7953 GCA_035269475.1 Halalkalibaculum sp. | reverse complement strand
ATAAATCGTGCGGCGAATAATAACCTCAATGCGGTGCTCTACGAAATGGTAGATAAGTTCTCTAAGCGACATCACCTTTGGTCGTCCTTTGACGAGTGCAAGGCTGATCACACCAAAGGTTTGCTGCATCTGGGTGTACTTGTAGAGCTGGTTAAGTACAATGCCGGGATTCGCGTTGCGCTTAAGAATAATCACAATCCGCATACCGTCACGGTCTGACTCATCCCTAATCTCTGAAATTTCGTCCACCTTGTCATCCTGAACCAGTGAAGCAATCTTCTGTATAAGTGTAGTCTTGTTGACCTGATAAGGAATTTCCGTAACAATAATCTGCTCCCTGTTGCCGCGGATCTCTTCAATATTGGCACGGGCGCGCATGGTTATTTTTCCACGTCCGGTTTCATAGGCCTCTTTTACGCCGTCATATCCATAAATAATGCCGCCGGTCGGGAAGTCGGGAGCGGTTACATGCTCCATCAACTCGGGAACTTCAATATCCGGGTTATCAATATAAGCCACGATTCCATTGATGACCTCCGTTATATTATGCGGGGCCATATTGGTGGCCATACCCACCGCGATACCGGAAGCGCCGTTAATCAGCAGGTTAGGCAGCATGCTGGGAAGAACCGTAGGCTCTTGCAGCGTATCATCAAAGTTAGTCTGATAGTCAACTGTCTCCTTATTAATATCCGTAAGCATCTCCTCGGCAATGCGCTGCATGCGCACCTCGGTATAACGCATAGCCGCAGCCGAATCACCGTCAATAGAGCCAAAGTTACCCTGCCCGTCCACCAGCGGGTATCTCAGGGAAAAGTCCTGCACCATACGAACGATAGAGTCATAAACTGCTGAGTCGCCGTGCGGGTGATACTTACCAAGAACCTCACCTACGATACGGGCACTCTTTTTATAGTTTCTATTATGCAGCATTCCGAGATCACTCATACCGTAAAGTACGCGGCGGTGAACCGGCTTGAGTCCGTCTCTAACGTCAGGTAGGGCACGTGATACAATGACCGACATTGAATAGTCAATGTAGGACGATTGCATCTCGTCTTCTATCGTAATAGGTACAATCTTTTCTCTAGCCATGAAGTGTTGTTGTTAACGTTATTTAGTTAATCAGTTTTCAGTAACCGCCTTTTTATAGCAAAGGCATATTATTTCTAAACCTCTAAAACAGAGATTGCCCTACAGTATCGGATATGCAGGACGGGGTATAATTAGATATCAAGCGTGGCGTATTTTGCATTGCGTTCGATGAATTCGCGCCGGGGTTCTACGTCACCACCCATAAGGGTTGAAAACAGCTTGTCGGCTCCGGCCGCACTTTCAACCGTAACCTGCTGTAGCGTACGGGTTTCCGGATCCATGGTCGTTTCCCAAAGCTGCTCGGGATTCATCTCACCGAGGCCCTTATACCGGGAAACATCAAACTTTTTCCTGGACTTTTTGAGATCCTTAATAATTTTATCCCGCGTTTCGTCATCCCAGGCATACTCAATATTGTCACGAGTATAGGATATACGATACAGGGGCGGAGTAGCAATATAGACATGTCCGCCTTCAATAAGCGGTTTCATATAGCGGTAGAAAAAGGTTAGCAGCAGCGTTCGGATATGGGATCCATCCACATCGGCATCCGTCATAATAATGATTTTGTGGTATCGCAGGTCCTCCAGTTCAAAATCTTCTTCGGCATGTCCCACGCCTGCACCCAGCGCCGTAATCATGGCCTGGATCTCGTTGTTTTCGAGGATGCGATTGATCTTGGCCTTTTCAACATTCAGAATCTTACCTCGCAATGGCAGAATAGCCTGGAAACTCCGGTTTCTTCCCATTTTTGCAGATCCGCCGGCAGAATCACCCTCCACTAGATAAATTTCGCAATGTTCCGGATCCTTGATAGAGCAGTCGGCCAGTTTACCGGGTAGCCCTCCGCCACTCATGGCGCTTTTCCGCTGTATGAGCTGACGCGCCTTACGAGCTGCTTCTCTTGCCTCGGCAGCCAGTATTACTTTTTCAAGAATCTTCTTGGCCGTTTTGGGATTCTGTTCAAGAAACTCATTGAGCTTTTCATAGACAATAACCTCAACGGCACTTTGTACTTCTGAGTTACCCAGTTTAGTTTTAGTTTGGCCTTCAAACTGCGGTTCGGGAACTTTAACACTCAATACGGCCGTCATCCCTTCGCGAAAATCCTCTCCGGAAATTCCTACACTGGTTTTGAGCAGCCGGTTGTTTTCAGCATATGTTTTGAGTGACCTCGTAAGTGCTCGCCTGAAGCCGGTAATATGGGTACCGCCCTCGCGCGTGTTGATATTATTAACGTAGGAATGCACATTCTCGGTATACGACCTGTTATAACCGATAGCCAGCTCAACAGGTACCAGGTCCACTTCACCGGAGATGTAAATCGGTTCATTCGTCAGTGATTCACGGCTTTCATCCAGGTAAGAGACAAAATCCTTAACTCCGCCCTCATAGTGAAATACTTCCTTAAGCGGTTCTTCTTCGCGGTCATCCCGAAGAAGGATAGTAATTTCCGGATTTAGGAAAGCGAGTTCTCTCATTCGTTCAGCAATGATATCAAACTTGAACTCGGTTGTCTGGGTAAAAATCTCAGGGTCAGGCTTGAAAGTGATAATGGTCCCGGTATCATCCGTCTCCCCTTTTACCTTAAGGGGCTGCACCGTTTTACCCTTTTCAAATTCCATGACATAAATTTCTCCGTCGCGGTGCACTTCGCAATAAAAGTGTGAGGAAAGCCCGTTTACACAACTCACACCAACTCCGTGAAGTCCGCCGGAAACCTTGTAGGTATCCTTATCAAACTTACCGCCGGCATGCAACTTGGTAAGCACCACTTCAACGGCAGGCAACTTTATTTTCGGATGTTCATCAACCGGAATTCCCCGACCATTATCGGTAATGGTCATCGATCCATCTTCATTGATGATGACATTGATCTCATCACAATACCCGGCTAGAGCCTCGTCAATAGAGTTGTCAACTACTTCGTTGATAAGGTGATGGAGCCCGCGCTGACCGGTGTCGCCAATGTACATGGCCGGCCGCTTTCGAACCGCCTCTAGACCTTCCAGAACCTGTATATTATCCGCCTTATAATCCGAAGATGATTTTTTCGCCATAAATATAGATGTGACTAGGGTTTTAAATAGTGATGAAGACGCCTGAAAATAGTGGTTAATAAGGCAAAATCAAAGAAAGAATGATAATTATCGACAGATGCCGAGATGTGCCCGTAAAATGAATTTTGATACTTCAAAAAACTATCGCTCCCGCTTGCTTAGGCCGTCTTTAATTCAGCCCTAATATGTAAAAAATTTTTACTTAAAAGAAACGTTGATCTTTTTAGCTAATACCGCTATTTTTCTGGTCTCTCTAAAAACAGAAACACCTAGTTTTTTACTCAATAATATGGCACGTAAAGACGATATTACAGGAAAGGGCGCATTGAACGGATATCGCTCATCCAAATCCAATAATAAGACAAAGCATAAGTTTCAGCAGAATCTGCAGAAGAAGAAGTTTTATGTGCCCGAAGAAGACAAGTGGGTAACTCTGAAAGTTTCTGCAAAAACGCTTCGCACAATCAATAAAAAAGGCATCAGTGCCGTTTTGAAAGAAGCAAGAGAAAAAGGAACTATTATTAAAGACGTTTAAAATCGTTATCCGTTAATTGTTATTTGTAATTAATACCTCTACCTAATAACGATTAACCAGTAACCAACAACAATTTACACCATGGCAAAAGGCAACAGAATACAGGTAATTTTAGAGTGCACTGAAAAGCCGGGATCTTCACGCTACGTTACTACCAAGAACAGGCGTAACACTCCCGACCGGCTGGAACTGAAGAAATACAATCCGGTACTGAGAAAACATACCGTTCACAAAGAAATTAAATAGTAAAAGGTTTAAACAATGGCTAAGAAGCAAACATTTGGCGAAGAAGCTGCCCAGCGTAAAGGGACTCACCGCCGCATGGCAAAAGTAATCATTTCTACCAAGACTACCCGCAACAAGTACGCTTTCAAAGAAGCAATGGTTGACCAGGATAGTGTTCAGGAGTTTATTAAAGAGAAGCAGTCTTAAGAGTTCTCTTTACAACTTTAGAAGGGTTGCATTCGTACATTGCGGATGGAACCTTTTTTTTTGACTATATTAGAAGTGCAGGCGAGTGAAAAACCTCGGCGAGACCAATCACAATCTACTTAAAACAGGAAAGTCCCTAAAATGGCTCTGAAAGATCAAATTATGGCCGACTTAAAACAGGCCATGAAAGACAAGGAACAGGATAAGCTGCGTGTACTACGCTCTTTAAAAGCCAAGCTGCTCGAAAAAGAGATCAGCGAGCGAAAAGAGGGCGAAGCTTCCCTGAACGATGAACAGACTATTGAAGTACTGATGAAAGCCGCCAAGCAGCGCAGGGAATCTATCGAGCAGTTTCAAAGCGGCGGTCGCGATGACCTGGTGGAAAATGAAGAGATGGAGCTTGACATTATTGAAGCCTACCTGCCAAAAATGCTTTCTGAAGACGAGGTGCGTGATGTCGCCCGGCAAAAGATTGAAGAGCTGGGAGCCGAAACTATGGCCGATATGGGCAAAGTGATGGGTGTGCTGATGCAGGAACTGAAAGGCAAGGCCGAAGGGTCAACTGTCAGTAAAGTAGTTAAAGAAGAGCTTTCTTAACCGGTCCGATGAACCTCCTCGACTATCTCATTTTAATTCCGATTCTTTTTTTCTGCTATCGTGGATTTGTGAATGGGATTATCCATGAAGTCCTGAGCATCGTCGGTATTGTACTTGCGGTATTTTTATCCTTCCAATACATGGATGCCATCGGTTCATTAATACGTCCGATGTTCAGTGAAAATGCCGGCTATATTCCTTTTCTATCCGGGGCCCTCATTTTTGTGGGAACCATAGCGGCTGTGCAGCTGATAGCATTTCTTTCCAAGAAATTCCTTGAAACCGTCAAGCTGAATTTTCTTAACCGGCTTGCCGGTGTGGCCTTCGGTTTCTTAAAGAGCGGTATTATCATCAGCGCTATATTGCTGATCCTCGCCGGATTTAACCTGCCCTCCCAGCAGGCCCGAGACAGTTCTGTTTCCTATCCATACATCATATACCTGGCGCCTTACACCTACGACGCCGTCGCCCTCATCTATCCCGGTGCCGAATATTTTACCGAGACGGTCGAAAAAACGCTCGGCCAGTATAATCCAATTGAAAATTTTCCAACATTAGATAAGTAAGCAATCACTTTATGTCGTTTCCACCTGTTGAAGAACAATTAGAAGTAATCCGTCGCGGTACCGTTGAAATTGTACCCGAGGAGGAGCTCGTTGAGAAGCTCAAGAAGTCAAAAAAAGAGAATAAACCGCTTAAGATAAAGCTCGGTTGTGACCCCACCCGACCGGACCTGCACCTGGGGCATTCTGTTATCCTGAGGAAGCTCCGTCAGTTTCAGGACCTGGGGCATGAGGCCATACTGATTATCGGCGATTTCACCGCTCTGATTGGTGACCCGACCGGACAAAATACCACTCGCCCGGCCCTTTCTGAGAAAGAGATTAAGGAAAATGCGGAAACTTATCTTGATCAAGCCACCAAGATTCTTGATCCCGATAGCACAACCATCGTATACAACTCCGACTGGCTGGGAAAGATGCGTTTTCAGGATGTCATTAAGCTGACCTCCAAGCTTACCGTTGCCCGCATGATTGAGCGTGACGATTTTTCCAAGCGCTATAACAATAACGAACCTATTTCACTGCACGAATTTCTTTATCCGCTGGCACAAGGGCAGGATTCCGTTCACCTGCATTCGGATGTAGAACTGGGCGGTACCGATCAGAAGTTCAACCTGCTCGTGGGACGTGATCTGCAGAAGGACGACGGACAAGAGCCGCAAATTGCCCTGATGATGCCCTTGCTGGTAGGCACCGACGGATCCATGAAAATGTCAAAATCGTATGATAATTACATAGGCATTACCGAAGGTGCCAATGACATGTATGGCAAGGTGCTTTCCATTCCCGATGACCTGATCTACTCCTGGTTTGAACTGGTAACGGATATCCCTGTTGACGAATTGCCAAAGCTAAAAAAACGGGCAGAAAAAGACCCGCGCGATACCAAGCATAAATTGGCACTCACCATTACCCGCATGTATCATGGCGAGAAGGCGGCCAAAGAAGCCCGTGAGCATTTTGAACAGACGGTCATCAACAAAGAGATTCCCGACGACGCCCCTGTTTATGAATACGAATCAGGCGAAAATGTTCGCCTGCTGGATATTATATCCGATACCGGCTTTACGGAAAGCAACGGACAGACCAAGCGTCTCATGAAGCAGGGCGGCATCAGTATTGATGATGAGAAGATTACCGACAAGGGCTATGAGATTGCCTTTGATGAGGATACTGAGTTTACCCTCAAGGTAGGCAAGCGTAATTTTGCGATCGTGAAGAGTAAGAAGTGAAAAGCAAGAAGCAAGAAGTGAGAAGTAAAAAGCGAGAAGGCAAGAATTAGCGGTTAACTGATCTGTTTTAATTTAGATAGCATTGCGAAACACTCATTAACAAGGCTCGCTAATTCTTGAAGATCTGATTCGGTGATAAATTTTAGTTCGATAGCAATTTCGATTTGAGCATCAACTTCTACAAGTGATGCACAAGCTATTTCATAGAATCTTCTCTTCTCTTTTTTAGAATTTCTGGCTGCTCCTTCCGAGATGTTGGATAATATTGATACAGCAGCTCTTCGTAGCTGACTTGTCAATCCAAACTTTTCGTCATTGGGGAAATTATCCGTCAGTCGATAAACCTCTTTGATGAGCTTAAGACTCTTTCTCCATACTATCATATTTTTATGACTTAAGATCAGCATGTAATCTCCGATTAGTATTCCTCTTTATAGTAAGACCTTCAGACAATGAAATCCTTACAAATTTTTAACAGCCTTCTTACTTCTTTCTTTTAGCTTCTTGCTTCATTGAACGGAGTACAAAATCTTTCACAACTAATTTCCCAAGAATTATTTAATTCTATGATCAAAATCTCATCCTTCAATGTTAACGGTATAAGAGCGGCGCAGCGAAAGGGGTTTACAGATTGGATAGAACAATCCGACCCGGATATTATCTGCCTGCAGGAACTGAGGGCCTTAGAGCATCAGGTTCCGAAGAAGATCGAGCAGCTACCCTATCACGAGGCCTATCATACTGCGGAGAAGAAAGGGTACTCCGGGGTAGGTATCTTATCCAAAGAAGAGCCATTAAACGTGGTAGCCGGTATAGGGGTTGACTGGATAGATTCCGAAGGCCGGGTGCTGATGGCCGAGTATGCCGAGCTCATTGTATTCTCTATTTACGCGCCAAGCGGAACCACGGGCGACGAGCGGCAGGATCTGAAGATGGAATTCCTCGATCACTTCCTCCCTTTTGCTCAAAAGTTTCTTTCGGGTAGCAAGCCGGTTGTATTTTGCGGCGACTTTAATATCTGTCACACCGCCATTGACATCCACAATCCAAAACAGAATAAAAACACTTCCGGATTTCTGCAGGAAGAGAGAGAATGGGTGACTCGCCTGCTCGAAACGGGTTACGAAGATGTGTACCGGCGGCTTCATGAAGGTGAAACCGACCTTTATAGCTGGTGGAGTTACCGTGCCGCTTCAAAAGACAGAAACAAGGGCTGGAGAATCGATTACCATATGAGCAGTCCCGAACTGCTGGAAGCCGCTGAAGAAGCTGTAATTGAGATGGAGTGGGACCTATCAGACCATGCACCCGTCAGCATAACCTACCGCTTGTAATAGAGTGCTCTTTCCCTGTTTATTACCCTTAATTTTATTAATTTAATATCGAATTAATAATCATAGCGAGGCCATGGGTACACACTTCCAGGGAAGCAAAAAAGA
>DATFJD010000293.1:0-8151 GCA_035269475.1 Halalkalibaculum sp. | reverse complement strand
GAACCCGGTTGAGATTGCCTTTCACGATCGCGGGCCGGTTGATTCCACCCGCATGCAGATGGGAGGTAGCTGGTCGGTATACTGGTACAACGGCGCTATCGTAAATTCCGAAATAGCCCGCGGTATGGACATCTTCAAGCTGAAGCCCAGTCCCTATATAACTGAAAATGAGATTGCAGCTGCCAACACCGTAACCTTCGATCAGCTGAATGCCCAGGGGCAGCCGAAGTTTGAGTGGCCGGCTACCTTCGCGCTTGCCAAGGCCTATGTCGATCAGCTCGAAAGAGGTGAAGGCATGTCAAAAGAGCGCCTTTCTACGACCCGTCAGGTACTTGCCCGGGCGGAACAGGCTTCAGGGTTGCAACGCAGCACACTGCTTAAAGCTCTGGCCGAAGATGTTGAAAAGGGGGCTCAGAATTCCGATCACTCCGAGAAGATTTCCAAGCTGGCCGAAACGATGCGCAGTCTGGCTTCAAAGTAGCCGTACCCGAAATTCATTAAATTTTATGAGGGCTTGAAATAGAGCTCTCATTTTCAAGGTCCTTTCCGGATTGGTTGTCACAACAGATAACCAATTAGGAGAGGGCCTTTTTTATTTTATTTCCGTAATTAAAAACCAATGAACTTTGGGACTAAAGTCAAGGATTCAAATCCGGGAAGTTTTGAAATTTCGCTGATCTGTCTTTAACACTTCCGTAAAATGAAATGAAGAGCCGACCTGTTTTAGATGGAATCATATGTAGTTGATAACTGAAGATATCTTCACTCCGGGAATTGTTGAATTCTGGAAAAGGCCATAACCAGGCTGCTATTGGAATCGGAAAGGCCGGTCAGTTTTAGCTTGTTTTCAGTAACTTCAACCTGCCACCGTTCATGTTCCCGGCTTTGGTCCATGCTGATCAGGGTCAGCTCGGGCCGGTGAGCATTTATATGCCAGTATCCCATCGCTTTCTCGCCTTTTGTATTCTGTTCCTGATAAAGCCGGTCCCACCGGATAAAAAGATAGTACCGGTTATTCGGATCAAAAGTAGAAGTGATATCCTTTTCATTTTCAGTTACGGCAGATAAGTCCCATAATCCCTGAATTTTGTCAGCTGTTGACATAGGTTTTTCATTGATTCTCTCGAGGGCGACAGTCACTTCTGATCCGTCCTCCATTCGTTTCCAGAGCATGGTTTCATCCTGAAAATTGACGGTAAAGGGACCGAATTCATCAACAATGCCATTGGTTTCTTCCGGCAAAAACTGTTTTGAGGATTCGTCATAGGTCCAGGCACCTGTCGCATTTTGCACCCAGCCGTTACCGGATTGATAGGTGCCATCAGGATTAATTCTGGTCCATTTAGCCACCGGGGTCATAGAACGGTCTCCCATGGAAACCTTTGTGACTTCCCAGAAGCCGGTGATATCTTGAGCAGCTGCTGTTGATCCTGCAAAAGTAAAAGCGATAAATAAAATGAGCAGTTTAATTTTCATAGTTTTGATTCATTAAAAAATTGAGCGCGACAAATTATTAAAAATAGTAATGAGATGTATGCGTAGAAGAAGGTAAATCGGTTGCCTTCCGGTTTTTTCTGATAAATATTAGTGATAAGCGTAATTTGGGACTGAAGTCGGGCTTCAGATAAAATATAAGTTATTGCTAAAGTAACACTACTTGCCATGAGCAAAGCATACACCACACCCGCAAAAACCAGTATCGGACACGTACATTTGAAGGTATCTGACCTTGATAGGGCACTGGCCTTTTACAGGGATTTGCTGGGATTTCAGCTGACAACCACCTATGGCGATCAGGCAGCTTTTGTTTCGGCCGGCGGCTATCACCATCATATAGGTTTGAATACCTGGCATAGCGAAGGAGCCGGCCCGGCCCCCAAAAACAGCACGGGTTTATTTCACGTCGCGATCCTGTATCCTTCCAGGAGAGACCTGGCGATTATCTATAAGCGGCTACTGGATGAAGAGTATCCCATCACCGGGGCCAGCGATCATGGGGTATCGGAGGCAATCTATTTAAACGATCCGGATGGCAACGGCGTGGAACTGTATTGCGATCGCCCGGAGGAGGAGTGGAACTATCGTCCGGACGGGTCAATCGAAATGGTTACGAAACCGCTTGAATTGGACAGTTTATTAAAAGAGCTGGAAGACTAGGCGTGAACTGACTTTTTCTTCTTCTTTCTCAACCACCAGATAATTCCGCCCGTTATCGTTAGTAGTGCCGGTGCGAGCCCGGTAATAAAATAGATCCATTTGATGAGGTATCCCCCAAACGAGCCAATGTGGAGGGGGTACATCATATTCATGATACTTGTACTGGTTTTTGTATTCAGGCCGTCTTCAATTCCCTTGAGTTCGAGGCTATACCGGTCCAGATAAACAAATGTTCTACCGTTTGGATGCCATTCTGCAGGCTGGCGCATGCGAATCGTAATAACATCCGTCTTACTCTGAGGAAGGTAAAGGAAGCTGATTCTCGCTTCAGGGAAGAGGCCTTTAGCCTTATCCAGGGCTCTTTCATAGATATTTGTGATGTCATGCGCTTGAGGCTTGGAAGCGGGAGGAGCGGCGTTTTCAGTCTTCTCATTCAACAGGGTTCCAAGCAGGGATTCCGAACCGGTGTAAAAAACCAGCGCCGAACCGGTAACGGCAAAAAGCAGCAACAGGAGGCAGGTCCAGAAGCCTACAGAGCGATGGAGGTCGTAATTAACCCGCTTGAATTTTTTCCCGAATGTGACGGTGATGCTTTTTAGCAGTTTGCCCGCTTTAGGAATCCATAGAATTATACCACTGAAGCAGAGCAGCACCAGCACGATGCCGCTGATGCCTACAATTATCGAGCCGGTTTCACCGGTAAGCAGGTGGGCATGCAGTTCGTGCATGAAAGTAGTAAATGAGCTATTGCCGGTTCTGGAACCGGTTATCTCAGCAGAGTAGGGATTGACGTACACATAGGTATACTCGGGTTCGCCGCCGAGCCAGGCTTCAATGGTAGCGCTGCTGTCAGAAGGGAAGTTGAGGAAACGAATCTCCTTGGCGGGATGGAATTGCCGGATTTCGGAAATATTTTCGTCAATGGATGCCGGTTCTGTTGCGGTAGCTGCTGATTTGGAAAGCGTAAGGAGTTCATGGTTCAGAAACCGGTCAATTTCATGCTCAAATACAAGAATACTTCCGGTTAGGCTCAATAAAATAAGGAGGACTCCAAACCAGAGTCCCCCGTAGAGATGAATTTTTAAGCAAACCTTTTTAAATGTCTTATTCATTTTAAAGGCAAAAGGATATTACAGGTCCAGCTGATACCCGAGGCTCACCATCCTGCCACGGCCGGCACTGTATCCGGTTCCACCCAGGTTATACCATTGTGAGATGGTAGGGAAGTACTGGTTATTAAACAGGTTTTCAATCCCCAGCGACAGTGTTCCGGGGCCTACATTGTAACCGGCACTCAGATCTACAACGGTGTAGCTGTTAACTTCACCCTGGGCAAAGGAGGTGCTTCCCGGAAATTTATTTCGATTGCCTGAATATAGAACATCAAGTCTGGTACGCAGTCCTTCAAGGGGCGAGTAGGCAAGGTAGCCGGTTAGTTTCGAGGGCGGTATGCGGTCGCCGGTCAGAAAAGTGTCATAGCTGCCGTCGTCATCAGAGTCGCGCTTGCCCTCTAGCAGTGAGAAGGTTCCTCCGATCTCCAGATCACGGCGAAGCTTGAGGTCGAGCGTGGTTTCCAGCCCGCGAACAATTTCGGGCGAACGTACGATGGAAAAATCATTGCCACCGCTAAAGGTGGTACCCAAATCAGAGGTATTGATATAGCCGCTGACGGTTGCTGCCCAAAAATTGCCGGAAGCCCTGATTCCGGTCTCATAGTTGTTCACTTTCTGTGCTTCCGGATTCAGTTGCTCAACCGATGCGGCGGAAGTGCCCCGCAGTTCCCGGCCGACATCCGATACCGAAAAGGCCTGTGAAAAAGAGGCATACACATTTATCATGTCATTCATGAAAAAGACAATACCGGTATTGGCTACCAGGGCGTCGTAATTCAGGTCTCCGCCTGCAACTTCATTATCGCCAAAGAGCGTGGTGAAGTCTTCTACATCCAGGCTGATATTTTCATAGCGCAGTCCCCCGCGAAGAATAAGTTTTTCACCGGGCTGTATCTTGAGCTGTGCAAAAGGCGCAATACTCGATTGCCTTATGGGCGGTACCCATTCCCTGCCGTCAACCAGGGGCTGTGCTGTTTCGTCAGTCAGGTAATCAGCTCCCCATTGTATGTAAGAGCCGGGAAGACGGCCAATTGGAGTTTTGATATTTAACCTGGAACCGAACTTTTCAGAAGTAAGGAAACTCTGTCCGCCGGCGCCCGGGAAAAAGGTGGCAAAGCCGAACCGGGTATCGTAATCCTGGTAGTACACTTTCGCTGAAAGATTGCTGTTTAAAATATCATTATCCGTGAATTCCAGATTCAGGGATATGTTGTCGGTGCCCGGTGATTCACCCGGTGCATCATCTACCGGTTCGGCAGTGGCTTTCTCTTCGCCGGGTACGCCGGGGTTCGTTACAAAGTCAACATCCTGCTTGATATCGTAGAAGCTGCCTGTAAATCGTAACTCCTGACTGTCATTGAGCTGGTACCCCAAATTGGCAGAAAGACTGTATTCGTTAGAATTTGCCAGCCCGCCCTGCCCGTGCGGGTCGATTGGAATTCGATCTCCCTCGGCGTCAAAAAAGCTTCCTATTTTCTCATAAGTGCCGCTGATATTATAATCGATTGCACCGCTGCGGCCTCCGATCTGCTGGTTGAAACGATAGCCGAAGCTGCCATCCGGTTGCTGTGTGGAAAAGCGGGTGCCGATATCGGTTTTTATATCAAGCTTTTCAGCAGTTCCGCCGCGGGTAATGATATTTACCAGTCCACCCGTTGCGCCATATCCGTAGGCTGCGCTTGAGCCCCGGATCACTTCCACTCTTTTGATGGCCTGGGGATCGATACTTCGCAAATCACGCAGTACGTCTCGTAGCGGGGTAGACTGCGGGACACCATCAATCAGAACCGAAAGGCTGCGCCCCCGCAGTGTCTGTCCGTAGTTGCTAAGCGACTGGGTTGAGGGAGCCAAGCCGGGGGTTTTTTGCGATAATATCGTTCCAAGGTCGCTTGTTACAGCGGTCTGCTGTTCCATCTCCTCTGAAGAAATGGAGGTAACTGAGGCAGGAATGTCTTCCCTGCTCTCGAGTTCACGTGTGGCACTGATGATCACCTCGTCCATCCCGTATCGCTTCTGGTTCAAGCGAAGCTGCAGTGTTACTTCCTCTTGGTCGAGGGTGACATCTTGCGTGGCAATCCGGTATCCAACAAAGCTCAGTTTTAAAGTGTAATCGCCATAGGCGATATTCGAGAATTGAAAATTACCCTCGGCATTGGTACTGGTTCCGCGCCGGCGGTTATCGCCGATCAGAGTGACCGTAACGCCGGTAAGCGGCGCGTCATTTTTGGCATCCACAACAGTGCCTTCTACGGTACCGGTTGTTTGGGCGTTCAGTGACAGGGATGTGCAAAAGAATATAAGTGCCAGTAATGAAAAGAAAGCCTTTAGGCGTTGGATCGGAATCATTGTTTCAAGGATAGGTAGCTGGTTATCGTTTATTATTCTTATTTAGACTTTATCTAAATAGAGTGCTAATGGTAGGGATTTTAAAACTTCAAATCAATTCAAAAGGAAGTAATGTTAACCGTCAAAAATGGGATGATTTTAAATACAAATTATTCCATTTTTGATTTTGTGTTTGTTGCTTGAGATATATCAATGAATTAGTTCTTTCTTAAAAAGTTGCCTATTGGAGGATTATTGGATATTTAGGGGGTAATAAACCAATATCATCTATACTTGAGAGTTTTTATGAAATTTTTGAAATATATCATCGTAACTGCCTTATTAATTAGTTTCATTTCCTGCACTACATCCAGTGAGCCACAAATGTATGAGGTTGAAATTTCTGTAAATCCCAGCGCTGAGGGAACGATTCATCCTTCAGCAGACAGTTTGTATGAGGAAGGAAGTGTAATAACCTTCAGGGCTAACGGAAGTGAAGCCTATGCCTTCAGTGAATGGACGGGTGATGTTTCTTCATCGAAAAATCCGCTGCAGCTTACGGTGGATAAGAATTACAACATCACAGCCGGTTTTGCCAGGAAACAATATGATCTTACAGTTGACAAAACGGGTGATGGAACTGTGCAGGAGACTGTTGTTCAGGCCAAGACATACGAGCATGGAGCAGTAGTAGAACTCAGAGCCACTCCTGAGACTGGATACGAGTTCAAGGACTGGTCTGGGGATTTGAACTCAACTGATAATCCTAAAACATTAGTCATGGATGGGCCTAAAACTGTTACCGCAAACTTTCAGGTTAATCCAACAAAGGCTGCTGTTAAAATTAATATTGATTGGACTTCACTTGATCAGTCTTTGAACAAGGCAAAATATAAAGGAATTAGTGATTCCGTGACACACTTTGGGGCTCGTTTAGTCTATCCGGCACAAAATGCTGTATTTATTCAGTCGGTAGAAAAAGTGACTGCTGATAGTTTGGGAATAATTACTATGGAAGTCCCTTCAGCAGATACGGCACGCTTACTCGTAACGGCTGTAAGGTATGAAAATGGGAATCATAAAGTTTTTGGAATGGGTGTTTTGGAAGATATTACCATTGATAACGGTACCGCATATGATTGGAGTGTCGAGGATATAAGCTGGACTAAACCAACTTGGAAAGTAGCCGATAGCTTGGCCACTGACTATGGAAATGGAACTTTCACTGTATCAAAAGAGAAAACATATTTTGATTTATGGTACTTGGTCAAGACGCCATACATTACAGATCCTCTAGCGAATTATGAACAATTGATAATCAAACTGAATGGTACCGGAGGAGAAGAATCATATGAAAACGGATACCGGGAATTTCGTGCTGTAGCAGAGAACCCAACACCGGGAACAGCTAATCAACAAAGCTATTCATTCTTTCCTTGGTTAGATAGTGACAAGTTTAATCTACCAAGTGCACGCTATGTAGTTGAGAAAAAGGGCAATTTCACCGTTTATTGGGAATAACTGTAGTATTACTTCATTGATTTTTCGGTATCCAGCCTGCGCACCCAGATGTTGCGGTAGCTGACTTCGGAATTATGATCCTGGAGCCGGATGGGCGCTTCGCCATGGGCGGTATACTCCGGGAGGCCGATATAGGGTGTATGCCCTTTCAACACGAAGTTATTTTGTACCACTACTCCATTCCAGATTACAGTTACCCGGGCGGGTGACTGCAGGCTTCCGTCTTCATCAAACTCCGGGGCGGTATAAGAAATATGATAAGACTGCCATGCACCGGGCTCTTTGGCAGGGTTGACTAGTGGGGCTGCCTGTTTGTATACGCTACCGGCCATCCCGTTCACATAGGTAGGGTTTTGCCAGGCATCGAGCACCTGCACTTCGTACCGGTTTTGAAGGAATACACCGCTGTTTCCACGATCCTGACCCTCATGCTCCATATTCATAGGGGCTCGCCATTCGAGGTAAAGTTGAACACTTCCGAAAGATTCGCGGGTTTGAATATCCCCGGATCCTGTGCTCACGGTCATATGATCATCTTCTACAATCCAGTCTGCTTCTCCGCCTGATGAGGATTGCCAATGCTCCAGGTTCGACCCGTCAAATAGAACAATCGCATCGGATGGCGGCTCAAGAAAGCTGTCTTCCACCGGTGTCACTTTAGTAGGTACCGGCTCATACCACTCGGTATCCCCAGGTTCCATTTGCTGCTCATCAGCCTCTACTGTTTCCTGTTGATTGCAAGCTGCTGTCAGTAGCATTGCTGCGAGGGCCAAAACTGTTCCAAAACGGGAAGTTTTCATAATAGATGTTTAAATTTAAAAGTTGCAGGTGGAAGATTTGTAGCAGAGAAAAATTTTTGAAGAATTTGGTAATTCAAATAGGGTCACCTCTGCCCCAAACGTGGAATCCAATAGCACAAAACATTCAACTTAACACCGAACTATTTTTCATTCTCGCAGTGTATATTGCCGAGTTGCGCTGATGAACAATCCGTAGATAGAAAATTATCTGCGATCCTCAGTGAATAAATCAGCGG
>DATFJD010000292.1:0-9544 GCA_035269475.1 Halalkalibaculum sp. | reverse complement strand
TATTGAAGCGCTGGACGTGAGCATCGTACTGGCGGGCAGTTTACTCTTGTGTCTTGCGGCCAGCTGGTATCCTGCAAAGAGGGCCGCCTTGGTAGAGCCTGCCGATGCTGTACGCTTTGAATAGGGTTGCCCTCGCACGCCAGCTACTGCGGCAACCTTTTAATTATAATTCGCTTCCGGATATAGAGTTGCAATTTTATCCCTTTTTAGTCCCCCTCATTGGCTGGTTTTGCGCTTTTGCTTATCGTCAACCCTAACGCTGACAATGACTTGCCATTAAACATTAGAAATTATTAATTATTGTAGCGGTATAAACTTCACGGTCCGTGAGGTCAATACAAAGCTAAAATAGTTAACCATTATGTCTCTTTGGGGAAATTTGGGATGTTGAAAATGCGTGCCATTCTAAAGCAACGTATTTACCATTCAGCTCTCTTTTTAGTAGGGAAAATTTTCATTCCGTCAGATTCCATACTTGCTAAATAATAAGGGATTGAAGCAAGTGCCCGGAATACTGATACGGGGATATAATATTACATATAAATCTAAACAGGTGGGGATTATGTTTAAAAAAATCAGTTACAGTGTAATTGCTATATTTTTATGCCTTCCAATCACCCTCTTTGCACAAGCAACTATTGAGGGAACCGTAACCGAAGGCAGAACAGGTGAACCAATGCCGGGCGTGAATGTAATTATTCAGGGTACAACGATTGGTGCATCGACCAATGCAGATGGTGAGTATGCCATCGATAATGTTGATCCGGGTACCTATACGCTCGAGGCACGATTCATCGGTTTTGCAAGCAGCACCCAGGAGATTACGGTTGAAAGCGAAACTGTTGAGGTCAACTTTGTATTGAGACAAAGTTCGATAAATCTTAATGAGGTAGTGGTAACCGGTGCAGGTGGACCGGTGGAAAAGAAAAAGCTCGGTAACTCAATCGGAACCATTGATTCGGAAGAACTAACCACCGCACCTATTAATACATTTTCTGATGTGCTTCAGGGAAGAGAACCGGGTCTTGTTGGGCTGCCCTCGGGTGGTGCTACGGGCGAAGGTTCCAGGATTAGAATCCGGGGATCTGCCAGCCTGTCCCAAAGCAATGAGCCTTTGATTTATATAGACGGAGTACGTGTCGATAACGGCGGCGGGTTTGGCGGACTGGTGACCAATGACGGTGGTTCGCCATCCCGGCTGGATGATATCAATCCCGATATAATAAAGCGTGTTGAGGTACTGAAAGGCGCTGCGGCCGCTACCTTGTACGGAACGGAGGCTTCTAATGGGGTGATTCAAATTTTCACTAAGAAAGGAGCCGTACTGGATCAGCCCCAGTTTGACCTAAAGATACAAAATGCAGCAATCAGGTATCCGACAAACATCATCGAGCCGAATACAGGTTGGGCTGCCAACCAAGCTGCTGCAGATGCGATGAATGAGACTTATGGAACCAGCTTGGCACCATACCAGCTTCACGAAGAGGCTTTTGTGGAGGAAATGTTTGAGACGGGATATGGACAGACCTATTCGGCCTCAGTGCAGGGCGGAAACCCGGGAATTACCTACTTTGTAAGCAGCCGCTGGACAGATGAAAACGGTCCGTTTGCGGCTGAGCAATGGCCGGGAATGCCTGCCGGTACCCAGTCACTGGTAGAGGATGAAAATAAAAAGTTGCAGTTCAATACGAATGTAAACATCTATCCCAGCGATAAGCTGCAGTTTCGCATAACCACAGGCTATACGGACACCCAGCATTCTACATGGCCGCTGAATAATAATACAGAAAGCCCGACATCGCTGGCACTGTTGAGCAAGCCGCAACTGGCTTCTCCCACCAACTATTCGGGAATTGTAGCTTTCGCGACGGTAGCTGAAGGCACCCAATTGACTTTTGACCAGGATGTACAGCACTTCAATGGAAGCATTGGGGCAAACTATCAGCCCCTTGAGATGCTGGCGCTGGATGCAACCTTCGGGGTAGATTTTACGAACCAGTTCAGTGAATTTAACAGGCCTTTCGGCTGGAATATCAGCAACTTCACGGGAACTAACGTAGAAGGAGAACGAACCTTTTCCGATCGTAATAACCTGGAGATTACCGCTGATATCAAGGGTACGTTAAATAATACACTGAGTGATGACTTTGAGTCTTCCTTTATTTTTGGAACGCAGGGTTTCGTCAGCCGGGAAAATATTTCTTCGGGAAGCGCAGTAGGGTTTCCGGGACCCGGACTTACGGTTAGCGAAGCTGCCGACCAGCAATCACTTGACGAAGATATCTTGGAAAATGTAAATCTGGGTGTCTTCGGGCAGGAACAAATCGGATTCAGAGATTACCTTTTCGGAACGGTTGGGGCCCGCCTGGATGCCAACAGTGCCTTTGGCTCTGATTTCAGTGTGATCGTTTATCCTAAAGCGTCACTGTCATTTATTCCCACAGACGCACCTTTTTGGGGCAGCGCCGATGGTGCTATAAGCTCATTATTGCTGCGATCTGCTATTGGGCAATCGGGACTGCAACCGGGAGCCTTTGATGCACTTACTACTTTCACCTCCTTTTCTTCTACCTCTGGCGCAGGAATAGCGCCGCAGAACCTGGGTAATCCTGATTTGAAACCGGAGATCTCTACCGAGTGGGAGCTCGGCATGGAGCTGGGCATGTTTAACGGCAGGCTCGGTTTTGAAACCACCTACTGGAACCGTTCGGTTACCGATGCGCTGGTTGCCCGTCAGTTTCCGGTCAGTGGCGGATTTGTAAACCCTCAGCTTGATAATATCGGGGAGCTTACCGGACAGGGAATTGAAATAAGCTTGGAGGGTACGGCAATCTCGAAGAAAGATCTTCAGGTCAACCTTTTTGCCAACACAGCCTATTTATATGAGAAGGTAGAGTCGCTGGGAGGAGCGCCTCCTATAAAAGTCAGCGGCAGCTATACGCGTCACCGTAACTTCATTACGGAAGGATTTGCGCCGGGCGCTCATTTTGGTGCCAAACTGATGGATGTGCAGGACGGATTCTTACCTGTTGACCTTAACGGTGACGGGCAGCCGGATAGCGAGCAGGAGCTGTTATCCTTACTGGCAGGACCGGAATCGGACTTTACAACAGCTTTCTTCTCCAATCTGCCTTCAGCGACTTCCAATGTCCTCATTGTTGACGAAGACGGTGACGGTGATTTTTATGATCATTACCTCGGAAAACCGAGCCCTGATTTTTCCGGGGCCTTCGGTACAGGTATCGATTATAAGCAGTTTAGCCTTAATGCCCTGTTCGAGTACCAATTTGGAAACTACTACATCAACAATCTGGGTGAAGCTTTCCGCAGTGCCAATCCGTCCATTGGACGAAACACCCCGGAAACAGCCCGGGTTGACCGTGATTATGCAACCGGTGGTGTTGATGAAAACTTTACGCCTCAAAACGATCCGCAAGTTCGTCTCAATGCTTTGAAAGATTGGGTTAATAACTACTTGGGGCTGGCTCCCTTCCAGGGCCTCAACTGGGTACAGCAGGCTGATTTCCTGCGATTCAGAGAACTTAGCTTAACCTACCGGGTATCGAGGGAAGCCCTCACCCGTTTTGGTGTCAGGAATCTATCATTTACCGCATCGGGACGTAATTTAGCCCTATGGACGAAGTTTGACGGCGATCCAGAAGTAAACGAAGTAGGCCGCGGTTCGGGAACATCATTAGATCAAAATTTCCTAACCGGTGTATCGACGCTGGGTGTACCGATACCGCGTCGATTTATTTTCACCGTTAATCTTGGATTCTAATGAGAGGGGATATGAAAATGAGTCTATTAAATTATTTGAATAAAAAGAGGTTTGAAATGAAACATGTAACTGGAAGCTTTTTAGCACTAGTAATTATAGCCGGGACTATGTTATCGGGCTGTAATCTTTTGGATGTTAACAACCCCAATAGCCTGGTTGAAGATGACATCGACCAACCTGTCACCGCAGAATTTCTTACCAATGGTTCTGAAGCTACGGTCGCAGATGGGGTCAGCGGCTTTCTCGCCGTTTATTCGGTGGCTTCTGACGAACTTAACTGGGTTGGAAGTTTTGATGCCTGGCAGGATATCATGATCGGTAATTTCAATGATCCCACCAACCAGTTTGTGGATCAGGAGTACCCGACGGTTTCACGTGCTCGCTGGTGGGCGGATGATGTTATTAAACGGCTTAATGAATTTGACAGTGAGGGATTGCTTGCTGATAAAACACAGCTTAGCCGAGCCTATCTGTATGGCGCCATTACCTATATAACCATTGCCGATATGTTTGATAATTTTGTGTTCACAGAACGTGCCGAAGGAGGACCACCCATCGGAGAAGAGAATATGGTTAACCTCTACGACACGGCAGTGGAATATATTGATCAGGGATTATCAATAAGCGGTATCTCAACGGATCTGGAAGCAGCATTACTGGGAATGCGTGCCAGGGCCAACTATTCGAAAGCCATGTGGGGCAAAATGAATCCATCGGTAAATACGGCGGATCCTCTGATTAACAATTCCGAAGCTGTAGCTGATGCGCAGGCGGCTTTAGCACTGATGGATGCAGATTACAAGTACCGGCTTACTTTTTCACCAAGTACGCTCAACAATTATGTTGCCCAGCAGACAAATCAGCGGATTGAACTTGTTGTAAACCCGGATGTCTATATTGTGGCTGACGATGCGGGAAGACGGGTCAAAAACATCCAGTATCCTGACTCAACGGTTCAACTTCAGGATCCCATTGATAATATACCGGATCCCGTATTATATAATACGCTGGTGGAATTTATCACCGCAATAGAGTATGCGCCGATTACCGTAGTCTCCGCCAGGGAAATGCACCTAATACTCGCCGAGGCCGCAGCTGCGGGTAACGGCAGCGTCGATTTTGATACGCAAATTAATGCCATCCGTTCACTAAACGGACTTACCGATTACAGCGGGCAGATCACCCAGCTTGAGATGCTTCAGCATACGCGTCAGGTTAACCTTTTCCTTCAGGGAAGAAGGCTACATGATATGTATCGCTTTGATGTAAGTTCACCGCAGTGGGAGACCAATTCAACGGCAGAGAGCAGCCCCGGGACCTTTTTCCCGATTTCTATTACGGAATGCAGGGCAAATCCTGAAGTCAGTTGTTAAAGCAATGAACAAATAAAGCATTCACACATAGCGCTGTCGGAAGCATCCGGCAGCGCTTTTTTAAACCAAAATAAAAAGGGAATGGGAAATAGGATGGAGTTAGAAAGCTTGAGAAATAATAAAAAAAGCAGCGGTAAGAAGATTAAAATGGGCCTATCGGTAGTAGCGGCATTTTTGATGTTTGTGTTACTGACGGGCGGATTTGGACTTGAAAAAAGTCAGGCACAGGACAAAAAAGATGAGGATTACCGGTACCCGACCAAACTTTATCAGGCGATGGAATGGCGAAATATAGGGCCTTTCCGTGGGGGCAGGGTGACGGCCGTTTCGGGAGTTATAGGTGACGAAGATACTTACTATATGGGGGCAACCGGCGGTGGGGTTTGGAAAACCCGTGATGGAGGAAAAACCTGGAATAATATCTCAGACGGATTTTTCAATACGGGATCAGTCGGGGCTATCGGGGTTTCTGCCTCCGATCCCAATGTGGTATATGTGGGAATGGGAGAATCGCCGGTGCGTGGTGTTACCACCTCACACGGTGACGGAGTTTATAAATCTACCGATGCCGGTAAAACCTGGAAACACATGGGGCTGGATAACACCCGCCAGGTTTCGAGGGTGCAGGTGCATCCTGATAATCCCGACCTCGTTTATGTGGCCGCGCAAGGCAGTCCCTATGGAGCCAATAAAGAACGCGGCATCTATCGTTCTAAAGATGGCGGAGAATCCTGGGAACTGATTTTGCATATCGATGAGGATACCGGAGCCAGCGACATGAGCGTGGATATGACCAATCCCCGTATCATTTATGCCGCCTTCTGGGATCATCGCCGCTTTCCCTGGAAAATTCGCAGCGGAGGTCCTGGCAGCAGCATCTGGAAAACGACCGACGGTGGGGATAACTGGAAAAAACTTACGGAAGGCCTGCCCGACCTGATGGGTAAGATCGGCATATCGGTGTCCCGTGCTAACAACGACCGGGTCTATGCCATCGTAGAAGCCAAAGGCGACGAAGGAGGATTGTATCGATCCGACAATGCCGGTAATTCCTGGAAGCTTATAAACAGTGACCGGATCATACGGGCTCGTGCCTGGTATTATATGCATGTTAAGGCCGATCCGCAGGATGAAAATACCGTTTATATTATGAATGCTCCGTTCATGAAGTCAACAAACGGCGGCGAATCGCTTACTCAAATCGAGGTCCCGCACGGTGACAATCATGATCTATGGATTAATCCGAACGACAACTCCAATATGATTAACTCCAATGATGGGGGAGCAAACATCAGCTATAACGGCGGCAAGTCATGGTCGACACAGAGAAATCAGCCGACAGCCCAGTTTTATCGGGTAAACACGGATAACCGGTTCCCATACTACCTGTATGGCGGACAACAGGATAACAGTACGGTAGCTATTGCCAGCAGAACCGGAGACGGAGGCATTGACTGGAAAGACTGGTACGCCACCGCCGGTTGCGAAAGCGCCTACTTGGCTTTCGATCCGGACGACCCGAAACTGGTTTACGGGGGATGCTACCAGGGCATTATCAACGAGTACAATCACGAAACCGAAAAGAGCAAAATGGTGATGGCCTATCCTTATCTTGGCCTGGGCACCAATCCGAGTGATCACAAATATCGCTTTAATTGGAATGCCCCGATCGTGGCTTCACCTCACGACCCAAGCACTATTTATCACGCTGGCAACCACCTGTTGAAGACAACAAATCGCGGCGTGAGCTGGGAAGAGATCAGTCCCGACCTCACCAAAGATGTTTCTGAAAACCTGCAAGAGGGCGGCGGACCGATCACTATTGAGTCAGCCGGTGGCGAAATATATCACACCATCATGTATGTGATGCCTTCGCCTCATGAGAAGGGGACAATTTGGGTAGGTACCGATGACGGATTGGTACATCTTACCCGGGATGAAGGGGATAGCTGGGAAGAGGTGACTCCAAATGGGGTAGAAGATGCGATGATCAATTCCATTGAAGTGTCACCGCACGACCCGGCCACTGCTTATGCGGTTGCCACACGTTATAAATTCAATGACTTTACCCCGCATATTTACAAAACCGAAAACTACGGCAAAAGCTGGGATCGAATAGTCAGCGGCATCGGTGAAGAGGCTTGGGTGAGGGTAGTGCGGGAAGATAAACTTATTCAAGGTCTACTCTACGCCGGTACCGAATTAGGTATGTATATCTCCTTTAACGGGGGCAATGACTGGCAGCCGTTTCAGAACAACCTTCCCATTGTACCAATTACGGATTTGCAGATTCGTAATAACGACCTCGTCGCAGCTACCCAGGGAAGAGCTTTCTGGATACTGGATGATCTGAGTCCGGTACAGCAGCTCAGTGATGAGGTAGCCGCAGCCGACCAGTACCTATTTAAACCCGGCCTCAGTTACCAGGTAGGGGGCAGCCAGGGTAACAGTCATACCGAAGGGCAAAACCCACCGCACGGCGCCCTCATTTACTATAGCTTCAAAGAGAAACCCGACACTTCCGAAGTTGAAGTGAGGCTTGATATTCTGAATGATGAGGAAGAAATAATACGAACGTATGCGATCGGAAATGAGGAAGCTTACGATCACCAGAACAGTTCCGGCGATCAACCCGAAGGCTTACCGCTCAAAGAAGGGATGAACCGCCTGGTGTGGGATTTTAACACTTCTGAAATTACATCGGTACCCGGTTTCTTTATCTTCGGCGGAACCTCAGGGTATGAGGTTGAGCCTGGTATTTACACAGCCCGTTTCACAGTGGGGGAACAAACTTCAGAAAAAGACTTCGAAGTAAAATCAGATCCCCGCGTTGATACGTCAGCAGATGGAATGGCTGAAAAACAACAGATGCTGTCTCAAGCCTATAGCCAAATCGATGAGATTCACACATCCGTAAACCAGATGATATCCATTCGTGATCAGGTTAAAAATCTTATAAAAGTAACCGAAGATCAGTCAAAAGGGCAGTTGATCGCCGAAAAAGGCAAAGAGCTGAATGGCAAAATAACGGACTGGATTGAAAGTGTTATTCAGCCTGAACAGGAAACATTTCAGGATGTCATTAATTTTCCGAATAAGCTGAACGCCCAGTTCATCTATCTATATGGTATTATGAGTGGGAATAAGCCGCCTGTGACCGACGGTTCCAAACAGAGACTCAGCGACCTTGAGAATCAATGGAAGGAGCGGAAACAGGGAAAACAGCAGATTCTTAATACCGACGTAGCGGCATTCAATAGCATATTTGATGAAAATAATATTCCGGCCGTAGTAACTGAGGTGGAATAAAAAACTTCGGCATCTAACGTCAAGGTTTAGGGAACTTCCAAAGTTTCCTAAACCTTTTTTACGTCAATCCTAAGTGCCCTGCATGCCTAAGTGGTAAAAAAACTCACTCCAATACCACTTTCATCTCATCCTGCCCGCCTTTCTTCGACCAAAGTGTTATCATCACCTCGCTACCTTCGGCAGCTTCAATCTCCCACTCCCCATAATAAAAACTCTCAAAACCCGAACCACGGGTTCCTCTTAAAAAAGGGAAGGTATGGATTTTATAATCGCCATTGCCTTCGCTACTGATAGAAAGTTCTACCGGTTTTGACCGATCGATAAGCCGAGCCTGTTCCATCGAGGTATCCAGGTATCCCTCGTTGACAATCTTTGCACGCACCTTCCAGGTATCGCCATCAGAAGGTGAAACTTCTACATTCCGTATTCTAGCGAGGGGCGTTAGCAAGCCGCGCCGCTTGGCAAATTCAGCCTGGTCTAAAGCAATTTTTTTGAAATAAGGTCCCGGCGGTGGATTTCGCAGCCAGTATTTGGTAAATCCTCCCAGTTCTACCTCACCCAGCGTTGGATGCTCATACGATCTCCAGTCTACATATTTTTGTCCGGCTAGCTCCGGGGTACCCTCATGTTCATCCAGCCACTGCAGTACCCGGGCCTGTACATCCGGCCGGCGGTAACGGCCCGGAATGGCAAATAGAGGCTTGTCGCGGGGTATTTCTCCCCAACCCACCTCATTTACAAAATCTTCCATAGTCCACAATTCCGTAGTGGTTGAAAATATGCCGTGATGCAAATAGCCCCAGTCCACAAAAACGCCGTGACGCGTACCGGGCTGATCCTCCGGCGGTAGGTCGGGGTCAATGGTGGTAAACTCATGGTATATGGAAGCCTGCGGGTAGGTCGTAATTTCAGTACCCATAGCGAGGATCGCTGTATAATCTTGCAAGTCTTTTCGCGGAAGGTCTTTGGTAGGCCGTGCGGAAAAGGGACGCAAATGAACCCCGCTGGTTGTATGGTACGATTCAATCATGGCTATATTCGGATGGTGAACAATGAACTCAACAATATTCCGCGAATTTCT
>DATFJD010000291.1:0-8505 GCA_035269475.1 Halalkalibaculum sp. | reverse complement strand
CAACCCAGAGTCCGGTTTCATATAGCTCTCCGAATCGGCGAAAAGATTCAATTGCCGCGGGGTAACGTCCTCCCAGCTTTTCATTAACCGCCTTGTAATAGAGGGCCTTGCGGGCCAGTTCATCATCACCCTTTACTGCTTTTTCAAACTCATCCGAAGCCCAGTGATAAATTTCCTGCTTGTGATAGACCCAGCCCAACCCGTAATGAGCTTTTCGCTCATTCATGGTCCCCTTCTCCAGGTTGATGTACTGGAGGTAATACTTAGAGGCTTCATCAAAATTTCTCAGGTAGTTATGACTCTCAGCGATCAGGAAAACGGCTTTTGATTTTAAATCACCATCCAGGTAAGGCATCGCATTTATAAAGGCATCTATGGCCTTCTTGTATTCTCCCTGCTGATAATAAGATTCTCCCAGTGCCGTACCGATGCGGCGTGTAATTTCGTCATTGGGATAGCGTTCTTTTAAGAGTTCAAAAGCAACCGAGGAAGAGTCATATTTATTCTCGCTGAGGTACAGCCTTCCGCGGGCATACAATGCCTTGGACGCCCATGATGATTCGGGATAATTGTCAGCGAGATGAAGAAATCGGGAGCGTGCCTGCTGCTTGTTGCCCATGGAAACATAATCTTCCGCAATCCAGTAGTTAACTTCGGCCGCCTGTTTGTCCCTCATTCCATAGTCTAAAGAGCGTTTGTAGAAAGAGATGGCTTTATCGTACTGCATTTTCTCTTCCGATCGCTGTGCCAGTTCAAACAGCAGCTTCTGTGAAAAGGTCTCTTTGGGGTGGCTTCGGATATAGTCTTCATAGTAGGATTCTATATTCACGGAATCCGCTTTACCCAGTGAACGGGCCTTATAGAATTTGGCCGAAGTTACCAGCTCATGATCCGGATGGCCATCAATAAAATTTTCAAACTCCCCGACCGCTTGTTCGTAAAGGCCTTTATCAAAAAGGGCAATGCCCTGCTCATATTCATGGACAGCCGGCTTCTGAATTTCCTGTGCGGTTGTAAGTAAGGGTATCAAGAGTAAAGCCGGCGCAAGGAGAAATGAAAGTAATCGGGCTCGAAGCATTAGCGGTAATAAAATTTCCGTTTCTGTTTACTAGTGAATATATCAAGAATAGATGTTTTGTTCCGCAAAATCCCGGGAAAGGAAAAGAAATTAAAAGGATATTACATATCCATATATTTGATAAGCTCGTCAGCCCGGGTTTCTACGTCCACACCAAGAATTTCATTGCTCGAATCGGTAAGCACCGTGTATTCATGTCTCCTAAGGGTAGCGGCTACCCTGGATATATCCCGCAGGTTCAACTTGATGGAAACTTCGTAAACTCCGGCCTGTACATCCGGCGTTTCTACGGTAATGCCTAATATTTTTGCCCCTTCCGACTCAATTAAGTGTACAATTTCAGTGAGTGTAAAATCACGCTGCTTGAGCTCGACGGTAATAACAGAACCCGTTTCGGCAAGATTGAGCATGTGGGTAAGCGATTCAAGCACTTTGGTCTTGCCCAGGTAGCCGATAAAGGTTTTTTCCTTGTCCACGACCGGGAGCAGCCTCATTTCGTACTGAAGCATTAGGCGTGCGGCTTCAAAAATATGCTGTTCGTCATAAATCTTAACCGGCTTATCCATCTCCATGTCAGAAACAGACCGGTCGCTTTCGGCATGTTCAAGCTGTTGCAGGGAAACCTGGCCCCTGAGCTTGCCGGTGGTATCATCAACCACAGGTAGGCTGGCCACTTCCAAAGCCTCCATACGGCGTATTGCTTCAGATATGGCGTCATCGCCATATAGTGGCTCTATTTCGGTATTCAGTGCTTGTTTAGCCAGCATAGATGTTAATTTTTTTCTTACTCCTTGTATTTAAACAACTGACTCGGGAGAATCAATATTGTTTAGCATATTTTTCAATCTCATTAAATCTTCTTTTGCAATACTGAATTTAATCTTTACACTGGAGTTTACGTACTGTTCACTGTGAATGTTGGCCACACGGTGTATAAAAGCCACTCCTTCGTATTTCGAAACGGGTATTTTCATTGTTTTGGTAACAAAATCTTCTTCAATAAGTTCCCGGATTCTGTCTTCAAGCTTATCAAGGCCAATTCCCCGTTCCGCTGAAATGAACACCGCATTGGGGTATACTGCCTTCAGTTCGGCAATTTCTGCAGGCTGCACCTTGTCTATCTTATTAAAGACCATCAGCATCTTCTTATCTGTGATCTCAAGGTCTTCAAGAGTCTCTTCCACAACGGTAATATAGTCGTCTATCACTGTAGAAGAGGCATCGACGACGTGCAGCAGAATGTCCGATTCGCGCACCTCATCAAGCGTCGATTTAAAACTTTCAATCAGGTTATGCGGAAGCTTCCTGATAAATCCAACCGTGTCGGAAAGCAGGATATCATAATTAGCCAGATCAAAACGCCTTACGGTAGAATCAAGGGTAGCAAAGAGTCGGTCTTCCGTGAGCACTTTGGTATCCGTGAGGGCATTCATCAGGGTCGATTTCCCGGCATTGGTGTACCCTACCAGCGACAGGCGAATCATATTAGAACGGCCCTTCCGCTGGGTCTTGCGCTGCTTATCAAGCTTTTCGAGCTTGTCTTTAAGTGTGGATATGCGCTTGTCAACCAGCCTTCTGTCGGTCTCAATTTGAGTTTCACCGGGACCTCTTGTTCCAATGCCGCCCTGCTGCCTGGAAAGGTGTGACCAGAAGCGCGTAAGCCGTGGCAAAAGATACTGAAGCTGGGCCAGCTCTACCTGTGTTTTAGCAGCCGCCGTTTTTGCCCGGCTGGCAAAAATGTCGAGAATGAGCCCGCTTCGATCCAGAACTTTCACCTTGGTCTCCTTTTCAACGTTCCGTATCTGGGTCGGTGATAAATCATCATCAAAGATGATGGTTCCGATATCACGAGATCCGGCCATCTGCTTCAGCTCTCGCAGCTTGCCTTTGCCTATGTAGGTAGAAGGATCCGGATGGGTGCGGTTCTGCAGAATTTTCTCCACCGGTATACCGCCTGCGGTATCGGTCAGCAAGGCAAGCTCGTCAATATACTCTTCTGCTTGTATCCTTGGAGTTTCAGGCCCGTAAACGCCTACCAGAAGTGCTTTTTCCTGCTCTATGTCTGAATTTTGTACTTCTTCTAACAAATGAGTTTGGCTAAAAAGATGAATTGATGACAGTTACCGGGAAACAAGTATCCCCTTTGAATCAGTCAAAATGCTCCACCTTGATTGATTCCGTTTCATAACAAGTTATACGTCGTCCGAGTTTATGTGAAATTAATTTTTTAAAATCGGGTAATTTCCTGTGAGGAACATGAAGATTGAGCCTGAGTATTTTGCCGGGCTTATCCATGGAGGGTACAGAATAGATAAACAGGAACCGTGTTCCGTCTTGCCCCTCTTCTTCTACAAAATCCCTTATCTGGTGCCAGGCTATGGTTTGAGCGGGGTCATTTACATTCTTTACAATGCCGTGATTGGTCACATAACGCTTAGAAGCCAGGTAACTGGTGATAAACCAGCCTAAAGCCAGAACCATGTACACGGAAGCCATTGCAAGTTCTTGAATAGACTCCCGGTAAAAACCGATACCAAGCAGTAAAACATTTACACCAAGGAATAGAGTTGAAAAAAGGGGGTAGCCTTTCATTTTGCCGGCTTTCCAGTTCATACGCACATTTCTGAGCCTGACCACATTGACAAGCGTAGATATCGCCAGCACGGTTGATACCAGGCTGAAAATGCCTAAAAGCACCCAGAGGGTAATCATTATTTCTGAACTAAGAACCATGGTCAATTCATATTTTCAGCTTTATATAACTTAGATACCAGCATTTCTGCAATGAGCAGCATTAAAGCTACCCAGATAAACCAGCTCCAGATTTCCTTGCCGAAACTGGCCGCATTAAGCCGATCTTCCAGGTTGTTCTCAGAAATACGGCTTGCATCGATAGTACTATTTATAGTTACGTATTTTGAAAGCAAATTATCAAGATCCGAATTAGCTAACGTTTCAAAGTACGATTCCATTATATTTTGATTTACGGCAATCAATCTTTTTTCTTCACCGGCGGAGATGGTAACTATTCCGGGTGTCCATTCCCTTGCCGGGTAGCTCACTTTTATGCCTTCCGGCATGCCCTGCACCTCGGGAATGACCGTTTCTTCACCTTTCTGTATCTCAACCCCCTGATTCTGAAGAGGGCCTTCCCACTCAAAGCGCTGGCCTAAAACATGCTGGTCCAAGCCCCCACGTTCGGATGAAGAGGCATAAAGTACGCTTCGGTAATATAACGGGGCAAATAATGGATTAACCGGAAAATTGGTCCACCCGGGATCGGTTCCGAAGGAAGAGATAAGCACTTTCCCCTCCCCAAAGCGCTGCTCTGTCAACAGCGCTTCATCAGATCGTGAGTGAAGGATGGTATAGGAACCGGTATTATCAGGCGGCTCATAATCGTAATAAAAGAACAGTTCCGGCAGGTCAAGGCTAATCTGCTCATCACCTTCCTTTTCAAACAGCTCGTCAAGTATGGGGTGTCCTTCAACCAGATCATCAAATTCACCTACCGCCTTAAAAGAGGCATATTCTCCGATGATGTTCCGGTAGTCTCCGGCATTAAACAACTGAAAGAATTCATTGTAGTTACCGACATCTCCCTGCTCGGAAGGAAAGAAGAGCAGGCCTTTGCCATTCTGCACATATCGCTGCAGATCACTGAACCAGTACTCCGGCACCTCTTTCAATCCATCGAGTACTATTACATCATAACTAGCAAGTTCAGCCTGTTCAACTTCTTCCACCCGCTGCTCTGTGAAAACTATTTGCGTATTGGTTTTGCGAGCTGCTTCCAGGGCGGGATTCAGGTAAGACCTGAAATCTTTAGCGCCGGATGCCTGTCCTGTTAGCAGTAAAACGGACCTTGTTTCCGGAATTCTAAGCACGAAGTAACGTGAATTATCAAAGGTAACCTCATCACCGTCTACGATAATCCTTCCGGGAATATCCCCTGTTTGGTTAGGTACTATTTCAAAGAGAAACTCACGGCTTTCACCGGGCTGCAGTTCTACCTGGTACTGTCCGGCCATTCTCTCCCGAATCTCCAGGGAAACATACTGGTTCACCGCTTCCACCTCTCCGATATTCTCAAGTTCAACACCCAGAGTTACCGGAGACCCTCTGCTCAGCATCTGGCTCTTAACACTGATATCGGATATAGCCAAGTTCTGCTGTTCGGCATTGCCCAGTTCAACCAGCTGAAAAGAGACTTGTTTGGTATCTGGCTGATTCTCAATTCCAAGATCCTCAAGCTTCTGTAACTGGCTTTTTTGTCCGTCGGATATTAAATAAACGATAGCCTGTTCCATAGGTGCCTGCTGAAGCCGGTCGTAAACGAGTGCCAGGGTTTCTGAAATAAAGTTGCCGGTATTTTGCGTTTCGGCTTTTTCTATAGCTTCCAGAGCCCTTGAAGCGCTTTGCAGGGTAATCGAAGACTGCTCTCCATTCGTTGCGGCAACTATAAAACGATCTTCCTGACGAGCTCCCTCTACAATGGTTTTGGCAACCTCCCGGGCCTGCTCAATAAGCGGCCCCTGTGAACCGACTCGTTCCATGCTTGCACTATTGTCGATTATAATGCCTACGGCTTTAGGAGTATCGGAACCTGAGGAGCCGGTTAGAGTTGGAGGTAGAAAGGGCCGTGCCAGCGCCAGTGCCAGGAACAATACAGCCAGCGCTCTCAGTGTCATCAGAAGATACTGTTTGATTCTGATTTTGCGTATCGTACTCTTTTTTAGCTCATTTAAAAATGAGAGCGTAGAGAACTGTACTCTTTGAGGCCTCCTCAAATTGATAAGGTGAATAATTACCGGTACCGCAACTGCCAGGATCCCCAGTAAAAAAAACGGATTCAGAAAATTCATTTACGCTAAAATTGTTACCTTTGTACCGATTTCCAGAATGGGTATAATTCAAAAATACTTTTCATTCTTGAATTATAAGCTATAATATTAACAGCCTTTACAAAATATTATTACTGAGAAATTTTAAAACACCCCTATGCTTCGTCTCTTAAAATGCAGCGTGCTATTGTTGCCCGTATTTCTACTGCATGCCTGCGGCAATATACCGGATAAAAACTGGCACCAGGCAGTTCCAGAAAAGACCCCATTTGTAGTCATTCCGGCGGAAAATGCAACGATCAATTCTGTTGTCCAATCAGAGTATATCCCCTTTCTTGATGATATTACCTCCTCTGCTCTTTCTCTCGTATCTCAAATTGACTCTTCGGCTTCTGCCTCTCTGCCTTTAAAAGCCTTAATGCTTTATCCCGGGACCCAGTCAAACCTGGAACCCATTTGGGTTACCGAATCAGCTTCGGGGCTAATTGAGAATCTTGAAAAGCTTTATTACAAAAAATTTACACAGAACCAGTATCATTTCAAGGGTATAATTATACACAAGCTGCATATCAGGGAAAGAGCAGTTTTTGCAGCTGAATTGAACGACCTTCTTCTGCTGTCGGAATCCAGCCTCGGCATTGAGGATATTATCCGGTCTTATATGGGCCTGCAGCCTGCACTGGCTTTGGAGCAGATGGAACTGAAGCCCGGTTCAATCATCATGAATACTCCCTCGTTAGACAGGGTCGCTGCCCAGCTCTCCAAAATCAACTACCGTCCTTCCCTTAAGAATGGGCTGAAAGGTACGGGTCCGGCCCTGCTGGAAGTATCCAGGCTACAGGGAGAGGAAACAACAGGAGATATTTTCCAGGGAACGGTTCCCCTTACCGGTGAACCTGCCAGTGAACTTGTGGCTTCACTCTCCCATCAAAATGCACCCCTTGAACTAGACCGGTACATCTCATCGAATGCCGCCGCTTTTGGAATTTTTCGTTTGGAGCCAAGACTGGCTCCCCCTGCATCACTGCCTGATTCCACGCAGCTTGATCAGCAGCTGATGAATGATAAAGTAAGATATTCTAAATTCGCCAAGAGCATGGGCAGCCGTTTTGCACTGGTCATGTATTCAGAGTCAGGATTCCTTTCTACCGGAGAACATCTTTTTTTAAGGCAGGTGACCGACCGCAATGCCCTTCAGGAGCAGCTCAATGCTCTGGTGAATGACGATTTAGCCGAGAGAAGCGGGGGCACTTACTTTATTCAGAGCCGGGTACTGTCGAAACTAATCGGTTCCGGCATGTCTGGCATCCGGGACTTCTACCTTGACCTCACCGGAGATGTGGTGGTCATATCAAGGAGGAAGGGCCTGGCCGAAATTGTTGCCTCCGACCGCAGCCGGAGAAGGGTAATCTACTACGAACAAGATTTCCGGGAGGTTAAGGAAGACCTTCCCGATGAGGTCAGCGGCTTATTTATAGGAAATCCGGACTTCTACTCTTTTATAGAACCCTTTCTCGGTCCTGAAAACTATGGGGATATCGTGGCTTCTCAGTTTGACATGCTCAGCGTCAGCACCCGGCTGAATGAAGACGGAAACAGCCTGGCCTTTAGCCTGAGAACCTATCAGACAAGTCGTTCGGATCAACCCTACCAGGAAAAATGGCTCTTCCCTACCGGTGGGGCTGACCTGACAGGTAAACCGATCCTCACGGATATCGGGGGAAGCTCCCGGGACGAGGTGGTATTTGCTACAGAGAACGGCAGCATTTATGCACTGGCTGCCGACGGTACAGTGGTATTAAAGCTGGATACCGGCAGCGATACCCCGGTTGGATCACCCGTGGTTTACGACTGGTATGCTACCAACCAAAGAGTAATCTTGATTGCTGCAGGCAATAAAATTTACGGCTGGGATGAAACGGGATCCTCCCTGCCGCAGTTTCCTTTTGAGCTTGAAGAACAGATCAACTCGCCACTGGCCGTTCATGATATGGACCGAAACGGCTTGCCCGAAGCCCTGGTAGCTACAGCCGACAGGCAACTGCACGCGGTTGACGGAAGAGGACAAAACCTCTCCGGCTGGCCCCTCACCACCAACTCGATCATAAGAACCAAGCCTGCGGTTGACTACTATGAAGGCGCCTATTCTGTAATGGCCTTTTCTGAAAATGCAATCCATGCCTGGTTTCCGGATGGTGTGCCCAGGGACGGTTTCCCTAAATTTGTTAATGCCTCCCTCAACGGCTCTCCTTACCTTTATCAGGGAAGAATACTGGGCGGGGCTGCCGACGGGTACCTGTATGCCATCGGCAGGAACAGACTTTTTGCAGATTCGTTGAATATTTATTCCGGCAGCTCCCAGGAATCGGGTATTGAAGCGGTATATGTCTCAAACAGTGCCCTGACCGGAACCCCTGCCGTGCAGAATCTAAGAGTAAGGTCGGACGAAGAATCAGAAACTTATTCCGGCGATACGATTTTAACGATGAGTGCCAATGGCTCGGTATTCCTGCTGGATAAGAACGGCCAGCTCCGTTTCACAAAAAGTATGGGACAACCCAGCGCACAGGGTTTTTCGCCATT
>DATFJD010000290.1:0-8356 GCA_035269475.1 Halalkalibaculum sp. | reverse complement strand
TCCAATATCTGTGTTGCGCTGCATCCCTCGGAATTTCACGTACAGCTAAGTACGCTGCATTCCTCGGGATTTTGCGCGCCTTGATCTTGAACTTTTTACTTTGCCATCCTAAAATCGACTTTTTACGAGATTGTCAAAATTAAATCTTTAAAAAATTAAAACGCTCAGCTTAACACCTTTATTATACCTGCTGAAAGGCAGGCAAGTAAAGGAAATATACGGGTGGTTGGATTTATAATAATTTTAATCCGAAAAAGGGGTTATTTATCCCCGGGAGGAATGCAATGACTGAAATTACATTAAAAGGTAAACCGGTTAATACATACGGCAGCCTGCCCGAGATAGGCAGTCCTGCACCGGACTTCTTGCTTACAGGAACAGACTTTAAGGATTTTTCTCTATCGGAGTTCAGGGGCAGGAACCTGGTCTTAAACATTTTTGTAAGCGTTGAAACTCCGGTCTGTGCGGAATCGGTAAGGCGGTTTAACAATGCTGTAACAAGATACGAAAATACAGAAGTGCTCTGCATATCGCGGGACCTGCCTTTTGCACATGTCAGGTTTAATACCGACGAAGGCATTGAAAACGTGATTTCGTTATCCGAACTGCGAAGCATGGACTTCGGAAGGGACTATGGCCTTCGCATGACGGACGGCTCAATGGCGGGGCTGCTGGCAAGGGCAATTGTGATTGCAGATAAAGAAGGGAAAGTTGTCTATACTCAGCTTGTTCCTGAGGTAACCGAAGAGCCTGACTATGACAACGCGCTAAACCATCTGGAAGGCTCAAAAATCGGATCCGGGCAGGCAGCAGTAGGCGGAACGACGGTCTCATATGATGCTGAAGTCTGTGCCAAGGCGCCTGAGTTTTCCGAGCATCACCGGTTTTCCGATGATGACGAGGCCTGTGACGACGGGCGTAGCGGAAGAATATGAGCTGTTGGTCCAAGGGAGTTGGGGTAGCATTGCTGCGAGCCAGGGATTATATTAAATTTATCTTTAACTCACTATAACCATATGTCTTGCGGGATGGGGTTGTTACGTTAATAAGGGGGCCTGATGGGCCGGGAAAAAAAACTTATAAAGAGATAGGGCAAAGGTATCCCGATTATACTGTGTACCGGTTTTAATGGGACGGTTGACAGGGACAAGGCCAGAGAGGAAGGGGTCAGGCAATTCCTCATGAGGCCTTTTAATACCGAAGAAATGGCCCGGATCATCAGGCGGATAATAGAATCATAATACCTGCTGCAGTTTTTATAATGACCGATATACTTATCATAGATGATGATCAGCTCATCTGCTCCACATTATCCAATGTAGTGAGAGACATGGGTTATACCCCTGCCTGTGCTTTTACCCGCAAAGAAGGGCTTGAGACGGCCTATTCCCGTTCTTTTGACGTGGTGCTTCTTGATGTGCGGCTGCCTGACGGAAGCGGGCTGGATATATTGCCTGATATCCAGAGAACGCCCTCAAATCCGGAGGTGATTATCCTCACGGGTTTCGGGGATGTTGATGGTGCGGAGCTTGCTATTAAGCACGGCGCCTGGGACTATTTAGAGAAAAGCGCTTCCATCGACGAAATCCACCTTCCGCTTGAGCGGGCACTTCAGTACCGAAGGGAGCGCCGATCCAAGGCCAGGCCCACAGCGCTTGATCTTGAGGATATTGTAGGAAGTCACCCCAAGATGAAGGAATGCCTGGACCTTTTGGCCCAGGCCGCCTCCAGCGATGCGAATGTGCTGGTCTGCGGCGAAACCGGCACGGGCAAGGAGCTTTTTTCGCTGGCTATTCATCGGAACAGCCCGCGCGCTGACAAAAGTTTTGTGGTTGTCGATTGCGCCGCCCTTCCTGAGACCATTGTTGAAAGCGAGCTTTTCGGCCACGAAAAAGGGGCTTTTACAGGTGCTGACAAATCAAAGACAGGGCTCATCAAGCAGGCTGACAAAGGTACGCTTTTTCTCGACGAAGTAAGCGAGCTCCCTTTCTCTATCCAGGCATCCTTCCTGAGGGCAATCCAGGAGAGGCGGTTCAGGCCGGTGGGAAGCGTAAGAGAGACTGAGAGCGACTTCAGGCTGATAGCTGCCTCTAACCGGGACCTTGATGACATGGCAGGAAAAGGGGAGTTCCGCAAGGATCTTTTATACCGGCTTTCAGCCTTCAGGATTGTCCTGCCTCCTTTGAGGGAGCGTCCTGAGGACATAAAGGAACTAGCTTATCATTACCTGACAAGAGTTTCAAAGCGGCACGGAAAAGATATTAAGGGATTTTCATCAGAATTCCTTGAAACCCTTCTCGAATATGATTGGCCCGGCAACGTGCGGGAGCTGATCCACGCGATTGAGCGTGCTGTTGCAATTGCAGGCGAAAGGCCCACATTATTCTCCAATTATTTGCCCCCGGAGATCCGCATCAAGGTAAAGCGCAGCCAGGTAGGAGAGGAGGAAAAGGAGGAGGGTGAACTTCTACAATTTGCTGATTCACAGCAGGAAAATCCTCTTCCCACTCTTCAGGAACGGCGGGAGGCCGCTGTTAATGAGGCAGAAAGGCAGTATCTTAAAGAACTCATAGCCTATACCAAGGGCAGCATCAATGAGGCCTGCAGGATCTCGGGCCTCTCCCGTTCGCGTTTGTATGGTATTTTAAAGAAGCACTCCATTTCTCCAAAAAGTTGAATTCTTCCTATAAGGTTCTGGCACAATCTCATCTCCAAATCCAATAGCCACCTGAATATTTATCCGAGCGTTGCCGAGGAAGCCCTGAATGCGGACACGCACGCCTTCATATAAGGTGTCCTCAACGATTCTTTCAGCATTCACGGTCTCTTGGTTAAAATACATGCCATCTTCTTCAACTACCACTTCACAGGCCCCTTTTATGGCGGCAACAATCGTCTCCAAACTATTGTCAATTTTGCCGAGAAGATCGATATCCATTGTGGGCCGTGTCCACTGCCCTCTCCATACCGAAAACATGAGGGCCCCTTTTAGGAAAAACTGATCCGCATAAGGAGACATGGAAAGTCTGTAAAGAAACCGCTCAATTGCGTAATGCTGCAAAAGCTCATTAAATGGTCGTGAAGACTTTCTGGCCTTGTTGAGAAGCCGCTGATGCACCGATGCAGAGACGTTTTTGAGATTTTCCGTATTCATAAAAGCGCCTCCAGATAAGGGCGTATAATCCTGTTTACCCGGCAAATGGCCGCATAATGCATGAGCGCCTCCAGATCAACCTGTTTGCGTTCTTTGTAAAAGCGAATCGCTTCAATTGCTGTATCCAACCCCATCCTGTTTCTGAATTTGAAGCAATCGGCCAGTGTCTTTTCCGGACTGTAGATGCGCACTGCAAAACCGTCAAGGTCATGGATTTCCACTCCCTCGGTATACGCCTGCCCAGAGAACCGATAGGTTCTAATCGGTGGGTATTCCAAACGAGGCTCCTCCGCTCCGTACGGAAGCGCAACATGCACTTCATGGGGAATTTGGGTGGTAAGTCCATGAAAAGACAGTGCGGAAATAAGGCAGATAACTCCTGCAGAAACCCGGGCTGAGACACCTACTAAATCGGGATTGCCCAATGGCTGGTTGCCTGCAAGACGATACAGCCCCCGGCTCATCCTTTCTATAACGCCCGAATCACGCAAAGCGTAAAGTGTTCCGGGATGGATGCCTGCGCGAAGTGCTTGTGCCGTGCGCAGCACACCCCCGTGATCCTTAAAAATCTCAACCGCCCTGTCAAAACGGGAACCTTTGCTGGCAATGTTTTTGGATGGCATGACAATAAAATCTATATTAATTCATATCTATAGGTAAAATTATCAAGCAACTTGAAAATGTCAACACATTATTTTGATGTAAACGAAGAAGCAATTTTCATTGTCTGCGATAAGTATATTGAAAAATCTTGAGCACACCACAAAACGAATAATTGAAGATCTGGAAGTTAATTCCGCTTGAAATTATATGCCTTCTCAGGCCAGCCGGCATTAAAAATCGATTTTCCTGCGATTATCATATTGTGGATATTTTTGTGGATCTTTACAGTGATCGGTAATGATTTTTGATGATTTATAATGACAAAAGGCAGAAAGTGGCGTTTTTTTTAAGTATTCATAATTATTTGTTATTTCTGTCAAAATTGGCCATTTCGTACGGATGGGGGCATGGGTTCGACTCCCGCCGCCTTCACCATGTTATTTTATATAATTTCAATATGTTATAAGATATACCCGCATCTCTAACCCGCAACCAATTTTATAATCCATTAAAATCAAAATATTAGAAAATAGATCCCCTCTCTTGGCCCTCAGGGTCCATTTCTGATAGAAATTTGTTTTAAAGCCGCATACAGTGATAAATATCCCTGATTGTGGTCAAACTTATTTCCTGAAGGATATCTTTTCTATTTAAAAAACCTATGATATTTAAGAGTAATCCAAGTTTCCTTGACTATGAGCCATGCGTTTTTTAAATGTTCTATTGTATTTATGAGCGATAACAAGATACGGGAGGATTCGCCAGACGAATTTATTTCCAGATATTTGGCAAGTATGTAGCCTGAGATTTTGGAATGTATCTTTTGTCGCATAACATCACATATCACTTAATATACGGACCCGTACAATAACTGGTTAGGCTTCAAAAACGAATCGAGGAAAACAAATTTGGAATATAAAGTATTGCTTACGGTATTTACCGCTGTATTCATCGCTGAACTTGGAGACAAAACTCAATTAGCCACAATGTTATTTGCCGCAGATAAAGAAGTAAGCAAGCTGACTGTATTTGTCGGGGCTTCGTTAGCGTTAGTTTTGGCTTCAGGTATCGGTGTTCTCGCTGGCGGCATCATTTCGCAATATATCAGTGAGAAACATCTGCATTACATTGCGGGAATTGGCTTCATAGGCATAGGTATATGGACACTGTTAAAAGCATAAAGCCTAACAAAGATTTCCGACCGGACTGCCGTCAGCTTGTATTTGGCCTCAATATCACCGATGACGGCCATGTGCCTTTAACCTTCAATCTTTTTGACGGCAACCAGGCTGACGACACTACCCATATCCCCAACTGGGAAGAGCTGAGACAGATGCCGGGCCGGGTCGACTTTATCTATATAGCCGACTGCAAGCTTTGCAGCGAAGACAACCTGGATCATATCCATATCAATGGCGGTTTTTTCATAACCGTGGTGCCCAAGAACCGCTCCATACTAAAGCCTTTTCAGCAACAGCTCGAAAACGGCGAAGTTGACTGGCAGCTGGCTATAGCGTCGCCGACAATCGCAAGCCGTCTAAACAGCACAGCTTCTATACATTTGAGGTCGGCCCCACAGAAAAAGGCTATCGGCTCATCTGGGTCTTGAGCACGGCCAAAGCCGAACAGGATCAAAAGACCCGAGAGCGCCGGCTTGATAAAGCAGAAACCGAATTAGCCGAACTTGCCGGCAAGCTCAACCGCTACAAACTCAAAACCCGCAAGCAAATCGAGGCCGCGGTCGCTAAGGCGATAAAAAATACCAAAGGCTTATTCGATATCGAAATCCTCGAGCACAAAGACACTTACCCGAAAAAAGTCGGTGCCGGCAAGCCCGGGCCGAACAGCATTTACAAAGAGCACACGGAAATCACATATGAACTCAAATGACAAAGAAACCAAGCCGCTATTGACAAGCAGGCCCTGGCCGACGGAACGTTTCCATTAATTACCAATACGAAAGAGAAGTGCGCTGAAGTCCTTCGTATCTATAATTAAAAACTTTTATCTTTAATCATGCGAAATGGTGAAGGCGGCGGGAGTCGAACCCATGAGGGTTTACAGCAATTATAATATTAATTAATAAATATTACAGATAATTAAATAAATATTAAAAAAGCATTTTTTTCTGCCTTTGTCATTATTTATCATTATGCATCATTTGACGTCATTATGTTTGGCCACAATAATATGTAAGCAGCAGAAGGGCGTCATTCACTGCAAAGTTCAATCATTTTTTCTATTCTTGAAATGATTAAATCAACTCGCGCTTGACTTGCTGAATCCGGAGGCAAATGACCGGGCAATGCCTCTATGAAATTTTGATTTTTCAATAAACCTGCCAGACGATCCTTGAGATACTGTTTCAATTCAGTTTCAGCACCTTTTCCCTCTTCAATAATTTCTGGCCGGCCATCTAAGACGGAAATGATGTCTTCCATATCCAGGCTTAATAAAAAAGCCCCTTCTCCCCGTCCATCGAAAGCTTCAAATTTTGTAGCAAGGAAATAAGGGGCCGGCAAAATACGTATTTTAGCTCCCGAAGGGAGGTTAATCCATTTGGATGCACCAAATGCCGGGGAATACCAACTATTGCCAAAACCAAGGATATCGGAAGCAGTCGGCATAACATCTAAAATTATACTTTCCTGCATCCATCTGCATATGGGTGCCCCTGGACTGGCATCCTCGATAAATCCTCGGGCGCGGAGTTTTTCCGATAATGCATGATAGTTTACAAGCGATGAGACCTCCACCAATACATCCACATCAATGGTTGCCCGTATTGGATTTGCTCCAGGATCAGTGATAAGCAGGCCGGTAGCGCACCCACCGATAAATACCATTTCATCTGCCAGCGACCCCAATAGCAATAAGGCATTTTCAAGGATTTCAATGTTCGGATGTGATTTTATGGTCATTTGCCGAACCTGCGTTTGATTTCTTTGATGGCCAGTTCCCGTTCTCTTGCCCGTCCGCCCCTGATTGCATCAACCAGCACCAGTAGTTCATATAATGCTTTATCGTTTCGGGCGGCCTTGGGGACGGATTTATACAATGGTGAAAAAGATGAACCCCGCGTTTCTCCCATCGGATCCGGCCAAACGGGCTGTGGTTCATCAGTTCCAGCAAGAAGGGCCTTTAGCGGGTCTACTGCATAAATCGTTGGTATGCCGCGCGTCATTTCGCCTCGTTCCGGAACGAAAACATATTTTATGCCGTGAATGATAAATTCTTCAAGAGCACTTCGGTTGGCCTGAATGCCATCTCCAATGGCGATAGCCAAATGCACCCGTAAGGCGCGCTTAACAGCCGCATGCACTTCTGACGGGCTCATGCCGAGTTTCACTGCCAGTTGATTATACGTCCACTGCGCCTCTTTTATCGAAATCAGTTTGAGCATGACCAAAATGTCTTGGGGCTTTAAAAGCATTGCTCTTGATCCCTAAATCTTTATATTTTCTATTCGCAATTCGCGAATTAAGAATATCTGGCATCATCCTTAATGTCAACAAGCTTTTTAAGAAACAACGGCACAGGTGTTTAGAATTAAGGGCTATCAAAAGAGGTATGGAAGGGTTCAATAGGGTATTATCGGACCAGAAAATACGCTATGGCCAATTTATACTACCCCAATAAAATTCGGAATCGACTTCAAATTGGCAAAAATGATTTTGGTCTCAGAAGAAAAACGGATGCGGGATAGCTTGTAAAAATCCTTAGAAAATGAAAGCAAATCTGCAATATTAGGCGCAATTTGGCCACAATTTTGTGCGTCGAATTTTGCCGACCGTTTACCGACTATTTGGATTTTATAAACTCCTTCCTTTCAGTAAAAATCACTGTGAAACAAACAAAAAATTTGAATATTTTTATGCCGCAAAATTAAGTAACTCAAGAGAAACGCCTTTTTCGTATTCGGCTTCAGCATACTTTAATAATTTTTCATTGGTTTCCGAAGAAATATATTCTTCACCACAATTCTCGCAAATATCTGCCGGTACTTGTTTAAAAACAAGGGTCATTTGATCTCGCTCAAGTACAACAGTGGTATAGCTTTTTTGGGTCATCCCGTTTCTACAAATTGCGCATTTCATTTAAATCCTCCGTTTATAATCCTCTGACCATAAATTGGGATCCGGCTCATAGGCGGTAATAATGATCAGTTGTTGATCTTCAATGTTAATAGCGGCCACAACATGCAAAGGTTTGCCTTTTGCTGTTTTCCCATTTATAAGCACACTGGGCAGAGGGTCGTTATGACAACCCAAAATTGACCAGGTGTGATAACGCAAATTTGACCACCCCCATGTTAGTTTTTGGGGATCAGGTATCTGCCCTTGGCCAGCCATGGCATCCATCGGACCGCCGAAGACGTCATGGATGACATGCGGCATTTGCATTATGTATTAACCCTGAGAAAAAAGGATCGTAAACCGACCCGGCAGATGGAGACGCCCAGTAAGACCCAGGCTGAAGTCCTATCCGCGTTCAGTCACCGGGTGGACGCCGGTGGGGTCTTACAGCCTGTGTCGGCATAAAGGCCCGCCAAACGGCAATACGCGGCTTTTTTTGCCGCCTATCTCCGAAACTCCTGTT
>DATFJD010000289.1:0-10423 GCA_035269475.1 Halalkalibaculum sp. | reverse complement strand
CTCTTTTTGCACTTCTTCTTTCAGAGTTTCAAAATTAATCGGTTTCGTAAAAAACTCTTTGGCCCCCGAGTCAATAGCCCGGTTATAGTTTTCGGAGTCCCCGTAAGCGGATATCATACTCACCTTGATTTCAGGATAATTCTTTTTTACATGCTGCAGCAGGTCTATACCAGACATGCCCGGCATATTTATATCCGAGAAGATATACATGACATCAGGTGGTGTTTTGGTTTCCAGAATTTCAAGAGCTTCCTCACCTGAGAATGCAAAAAGAAGTTCCAGTTGTTTATCCCTGATTTCCTTTCGAAATTTTTGCCGAAACAGCATTTCGACATCTTTTTCATCGTCTACAACTAAAAATTTCATAATAGTGTGATTTATGTTGGTATGTTAATGATAAATTTGGTGAAGTTACCTATTTGGCTTTCGATATCTAGAGTACCGCCGTGTGCTTTTATGATATCACTGCTGATGGATAAGCCAAGGCCGGTGCCTTCTGTACCTTTCTTGGTCGTAAAAAACGGCTGCAGTATCTTGTCTTTTATCTCCTCGGGGATACCCGGTCCGTTATCTTCAATTTCAATAGTGATGGTGTTGCCTTCTGCTTTGGTACGTACCATGAGTTCTGGCAAGTATTCTTCTGCCGTTTCACGTTTGCCCTTTGCCTTTTCCCTCATTGCATCAAAGGCATTATTAAATAAATTGATAAAGACACGGCTCATTTCTTCGGGATTGACATCTGCCTCTGCTATATCTTTGTCTAGTTCCAGCTTAAAGTCAACGTTGATGGGGTTGGGACCGGCTCTCATGCCATGGAAACTCAAATTAAGGTACTCTTCAATTAAGGTATTAAGGTCGGAGGATTGCTTGGTCCCGCCTCCGCCCCGGCTGTGTTGCAGCATGGATCTGACAATGCGGTCGGCCCGGTTACCATGCTCATGTATTTTCTGAAGGTTAAGCTCTATATCATTGAGTATAGCCAGTACAGTTGAAGCATGGCTGTTATGATCTGAATTCATCACTTCCTCTTTCGCTTCTTCAATCAATTCCACACTCAAATCCGAAAAGTTATTTACAAAATTCAGGGGATTTTTGATTTCGTGGGCAATCCCCGCGGTGAGCTGTCCCAGAGAGGCTAGCTTTTCCTGCTGAACCAGCTGTTGTTGCATGGCCTGCAACTCCCTGAGAGTGGCATTTAGCTGGCGATAAGCTGCCGCATTATCCAAAGCGATGGCTGCATAGGTTGCCAGGTTTCGCAATAAATTCACATGGTAGGGGGAATAGGCATCCTTTTTGAAACTTTGGGTGGTAATTACCCCAATGGTACGATCCTGTTGTACGAGCGGAAGATAGATTACCGAATGAGGTACTTTGCCTACCAAAGGAGCTTCATACTCTTTGACATATTGTGCATGTTCGCTGTTAAAATCCCCGATAACAATCTCTTTGCTGTTCTTGAAGCACCAAACCGAAAGCCAATTATTGTCATCCAGGTGATTGATATAAGGAGGTAACATTTCGCCGTCCTCTTTGGTAGCCGGAAAATCCAGATGGTTCTTCTGTTCATCATAGATCCCCACTCCAAAGATAGCGGCATCCATCAGGTTGTTGACGTTTTCGTAAACCGTTTCAATGATCTTATCAACCGAAAGGGTAGAGGTTATGGCTCGTCCGATTTTGCTGAGCTGTTCGGTATCTGCCCGGCGTTTGTTTTCGGCTTCGGCTCGAAGTTCCGCCTCTCGTAATGCAGTCCGCTCTTGTTCCTTTTTAGACAAGCGCCGCCTTTGTACGCGATCAACCCCGAAAATGCCGGTGCAAAATACTCCTAAAAAGAGCCCATAAGCCCACCATGTCCGGTACCAGGGAGGTAAAATAGATAGCCGAAGGGAAGCTCCTTTTTCGTTCCAAATACCGTCGGCATTAGAAGCTTTTACGTTAAATGTATAATCTCCGTATGGGAGATTTGTGTATGTTGCCGAACGTTTGGTGCCTGCTTCTATCCAGTCTGAGTCGAATCCCTGCAGTCGATAGAGATATTTATTTTTGGCGGAATTGGCAAAATGCAGAGCTACGTAATCAAAAGTGATCTCATTCTGATTGTGTGCAAGTGTTACGGAGGGGTTCTCGGATAAAGGCTTTTTCAGGGGAGAGTCGGGGCCGACCGGAACGGATGCATTGAAGATTTTAAAGTCTGATAATACAACTTGCGGGGGGATCTCATTTATATGGAGCAGTTCAGGCACAAAAGCTGTTACCCCTTTACCGCTTCCAAAGTAAAGTACCCCTTCTCTTCCTTTGAAGTAGGCATTCTGGCTATATTCCAGCGCCATAAGCCCGTCGTCTAACCCATAGTTGCGAAACGAATTGCTGACCGGGTCAAAGTTTGAGATGCCGTTATTCGTACTCATCCAAAGCGTGCCTTTTTTATCTTCAAGAAGGCCATATAAGGTATTGCTTGGAATTCCCTCTTTCTTGTTATAATGCTTAACTTTACCTGTTTGGGAGTCAAAGCGGTTCAAACCACCATTCTGCGTGGCTAACCAAAGGATGCCCGGTTCTTCTTTCCGTTCAGCTATACTTACTATTTGATTATGATTAATGGAAGTGGTGTCTTCAGGATGGTAAGCAGATGCAATGGAGACATTGCCGCCTGTATCCAGCCGGATTAAACCCTGGGTGGTGCCTGCCCAAAGAACATGGTTTGCGTCCTGGTGTAAACTTAGTACCACCGGTTCCTCGTCCATATCCTTGATGGCCAGAAGAACATGCTCGAATGTTCGGCTATGTGTTTTGAAAAGGTCCAGGCCGCCGGCACTCCCAACCCAAAGAATGGTATCATTTTCAGCGGTTGGCAAAAGGGCAAAAATATTATTGCGGCCCCTGTTTTCTTCTGCTTGGGGGTGACGGAAACGAGTTGCTTTGCCCGTGGTGGGATCAAATAAGTTTAACCCTCCGCTTCCGCCTACCCAAAAGTTTTCATCACCATCTTCGGCAAATACCCTTAAAGAGCCAAAAAGAAGGGTGGAGGGATCTTCAGCATCATGCTTGTAACGTGAAATCATTCCGCTTTGGGTATCAAACTGGCTAAGGTAATGTCCTGCCGCACCTACATCGGAACCCACCCACAATGTGCCTTCCTTATCTTCATAAACCCCCCAAACAATTCCCGGAGCAATACTCTGGTCGTCTTCCGGATCATTTCGGAGATGTGTGAAGTTTACGGCACCCGGGTTGAATGCTTCTAATCCTTCGGTTGCTGTCCCCACCCAAATGGTTCCCGATCTATCCGTAAACATTGATTGCACAAAATTATCGCTAAGGCTGTTAGGATCTCGCGGGTCTTTTCGATACGAAGTGAATTCCCCTGCTTGCATGTCGAAACGGGCAACTCCTGTGCCGGGACCTCCAACCCATAATACATTCGGATTATCGGGATCCGGTACCACCTGGTGAATAAAATTAAGTGGATTGGTATTCTCACTCTCATTGGGAGCGATCAGAAATCGTTTGTAGCCCCCTGTTTCGCTATTCAGGCGCACCAGGCCATTGCCGGTGGCGAGCCATATAATGTCTTGCCGGCCTTCCGGGTGATATTGGCCAAGTACGTTATGTGGAGAGCCATAGAATTCATTTCCTTCTGCGTCAAAAAGAAACCGGGTAATTTCATCGGTTTCCGGGTTAATCCGGGAAACACCATTCCCGGAACCTGCCCAAATATTACCTTTTGCGTCTTCGGTAATCCAGTAAATCGTATGACTTGAGATCGTTTTTTGATCATCATGAACATGGGTGAATTGAGTAAATACGCCATCTTCACCGGCCCTCATTCGATTGATACCGTTATTAAAGGTGCCTACCCAAAGATCGCCCCGGCTGTCTTCAAAAGGAAAAAATGTCCGGTCACTGGAAAGGCTGGTAGAATCATCGGGATCATGGAAATACTTTTTGAACTCTCCTGTTGACTGATTAAGCCGGTTTAGCCCTTTGCCTTCGGTAGTCACCCATATGTCTCCGGTTTTAGATTCTGCCGCTCCCCAAACCCAGCTGTCTGAAATGGAGGTGGTGTCAAAGGGAGTTTCTGCATAGACTTTGAATTCATGGCCATCGTACCGATGAAGTCCTCCCTGGGTAGTAATCCAAAGAAAACCTTTACTATCCTGCATAATGCTGTTTGCGCTGGCTTGTGCCATGCCTTCTTCAAGCCCGATATGTTCAAACCGCAGGGAAGGGGCTTTGCTTGACAAGAAGGTTGTTTTAACTGCTTGCTCATCCTGTGCATATAACATACCGGCGGTTAGGAGCATCAGCATGAGTTGTGCCGGCACTACTACCAAAAGCTTTTGCAAAAGACCGGTTTCCAAACGATTTGTTTTTTGAGTCTTCATTTATTTATGACGGTTGCTTTATTAGGTGTGGCAAGTGTAACCTGACGGTTGAACCCTCACCATTCGAACTCTCAACTTCTATATTGCCTCCGTGGGCCTTGATAATGTCATTACTGATAGACAGGCCTAGCCCGGTACCCTCGGTTCCTTTCTTGGTCGTAAAAAACGGCTGTAAAATCTTGTCTTTCATCTCCTCGGGGATTCCAGGCCCGTTGTCCTTAATTTCAATAGTGATGGTATTGCCTTCTGCTTTGGTTACTACCCTGAGTTTTGGCAAGTATTCGTCTGCCCTTTCACGTTTGCCGTTTGCCTTATCCCGCATCGCATCAAACGCATTATTCACCAGATTCAAAACCACCCTGCTAAAATCCTCAGCTACCAGTGGCACCTCGCCAAGAATCTCATCCAGCTGCAGATCGATATCTACATTAATAGGATCACTTCCTGCCCGCATGCCGTGAAAGGCCAGGTTCACGTACTCTTTGATAAGTGGATTGAGAGGGGTCGGCTCCATTTTTCCATTGCCACCCCGCGAGTGCTGAAGCATCGATTTAACAATAGAATCGGCCCGGGAGCCGTGCTCGTGGATCTTGCGAAGGTTCATCTCAATGTCGTTGAGGATTTCGAGGATCAATTCGTGCTCATCATTGGTGTCATCCCCCGCCTCCGCTTTCGCTCTAGCACCCCCTTCGATGGGGGAGTCTGCCGTCTGCCGTTTCACGTTTGCCTTTTGCTTTTTCACCTCATCTCTTGCCTCTTCAATCAGCTCCACACTCAGCTCCGAAAAATTATTCACGAAATTCAGCGGATTCTTGATCTCATGCGCGATACCTGCAGTGAGTTGTCCCAGTGAGGCGAGTTTCTCCTGCTGGATTAGCTGGTTTTGTGTGGCTTTGAGTTCGGCAAGGGCTTTTTCAATACCGGCCTTGGCTTTTTCCAGTTTCACAAAATCCTCATACCGGGCATAGGCGATGGAAAAGGCTTTTGCCAGGGATTCTGACAGGCTGATTTCTTCGTCATCCAGCGGCCCGGTTGATCCCACATAGAGCATGCCCTGATCAAAGGGCATAAAGTGCAGGTGCAGGGATTCGGGTGCTTCTTCGGCGCCTTGGTACGCCTTCAGGTCAGGAACCTGTCCCTGCTCCATCATGGAACGGCCCCAGTTCAGAAATTCTTCCTGTGACCAATGTTGCGTATAGGCCTCCTTATTTCGCCAGGCCTCAACCGTTTGAGTAACCAGCTCATTGGAATCGAAGGGGAGGTGCATAACCGCCAGGGAGGTGCCGTTGGGTTTGGAGAGATAGACCTCAACCTGTTCTTCCTCTTCGTGAATGATAAACACCCCGCATCGGATAAAGGGGACTCCCAGGGTATTGAGCTCATTCCATATCAATGGAGTTATATTCTCAAGATCATCGGTAGATCTCATACTGGCAATTTCACCACGAACCCTGTCTAAGGATGCCTGCTTCATTGCCTCGTTAGCCTGTTTTTCTGCTTTTTGAAGATCCAAGAATCGGGTATAGGCCTGGCCAAATACTTTTCCAACGCGTTTGAAAATCTCTTTTTCTTCGTCTGTGAAGTTTTCCAGACTGTATCGCCCAAAATTCAGGGAGGCTTCGCCAAGTACTGCAGTAAATCGTGTCCATCCGGGAGCATCCAGAATCATATTTTTTCTTTCCCGGGGGACCTTCTTCAGATCTGAATGTTCGAACAACAACTTGAAATAACTGTCCTTGTCGGACTTTGAAAATTGGTTATCTAAGAATTCTAGTCCATCATTTAACGGGTTATAGAATTTTTGTGTGATAAAATGGTCGATATACGGTATATGGAATTTTTCCAGATAATTTTGCCCTTCAACGTCAACCCAGATGTTCAAACCGTCTTTTGGATTGAGTGAGTAGTCGGTAAAAATTTGGGAATAATGGGTATTTATACCCAGTACATGGATTCCCTTGCCGATTTCTCTTACAACCTGAATAAGTTCATCACTCGACTGCATCCCCATAGATCGGGACCGTACTTTCTCCAAGGCCGCTTCGATCTGTGATTCGCGGGCCTGAGCTTCTGCTTTTGTCAGGTCAAGGAAACGGGTGTATGTCTGGTCAAATACCCTGGTAAAGCGTTTAAAAATATCGTGCGCTTCCGGGACGGACTCATAGGAGATGAAGAGGAGAAACCCGTGGCTGAATTTGCAAAGGTGGTTAATCTGGTAGGTGGGAAGAGTAAGTCCGGCATCTTCAATATCTTTAAAAATAGGTTTTAACTGAGGAAGTGATTTCATGAAATCATAGTGGCTCTCTATAGTCTCTCCCGTCAGTTCCTGAGTAAAGAATGTTTGATCACTGTGAACAAATTCGTCCCATTCCTCAAAGGATGTTTCCCCTAGATGGGGAAGAAGGAAGGGTTTTTGAATGGTGCCTTCACTGCTCATGATGCAGGTACTCGAGTGGCGGTCTTCTTCTAGTATACAATAACCGCAACTCCAGGCATTGATGCCCAGTGACTGCACTTCCAGGAATAAAAGGTTGGCTACTTCCGGCAACTCCACACTATTTTGCATGCCCATGGTACGGGAGCGCACCTTTTCAAGTGCGGTCTCAATTTTTGCTTCCCGTGTCTGCGCTTCTGCTTTTTGAAGGTCGAGAAAGCGTGTGTAAGTCTGATCAAAGACTTTGGTAAAGCGTTTAAAAATATCGTGCGCTTCCGGAACCGGTTCGTAGGTGATGAAGAGGAGAAACCCGTGGCTGAATTTGCACAGATGGTTGATCTGGAAAGTAGGCAGCGAAAGTCCTTGTGCCTCAATATTCTCAAAGGTTGGACGAAGGTCCGGAAAGGATTTCATGTGTTCATAATGCCCTTCCAGTTCTTTCCCGCCCAGTTCCTGGACCAGCATGGGTTCGTCACCAAGGACGAAATCTCCCATTTCATCAAAGGATGCTTCACCAAACAGGCGGAGTGTAAACGGTTCCTGCAGGGTGCCCTCACTGCTCATCCAGGCGGCGGCCGTTTTTTTATCGTTATTCAGAATATTATACCCACAGCTCCAGGCCGGAATGCCGAGGGCCTGAATTTCCAAAAATAGCAAGTTGGCCACCTCGGGCAGCTCATCACTCGACTGCATGCCCATGGTTCGAGAGCGTACCTTTTCAAGTGCGGTCTCAATTTTTGCTTCCCGTGTCTGCGCTTCTGCTTTTTGAAGGTCGAGAAAGCGTGTGTAAGTCTGATCAAAGACTTTGGCAAAGCGCTTGAAAACATCATGTGCCTCGGGTACCGGTTCATAGGTAATAAATAGGAGATACCCGTGATTAAAATACGCAACGTGATCTATTTGAAACTCCGGCAACTCGGCGCCCGATGCTGCCAATTCCTTAAGGGAATCGCCGATTACAGGAAGATCCATCAGATATTCATAATGATCTTTGCAGGCTTCGCCTGAAAACTCCTCGATATGTAAGCTCTTGCCACTTTGTCCAATTTCATAGAATCGCTCAAAAAAGGTCTCTCTGGGTGTTTTATAAAAAGGGAGGACTCCATGTTGACTGCAGAACCACTCGTAATCTTCCTTCTCATTTTCACTATAGATATGGAAGGCACAACCCCATGTATCGATTCCTAATAACCGGACCTGTTCATCCAGTATTTGGGACGCTTCTGCAAGCTCATCCGAGTGCTGCATGGCCATAGTTCGGGCGCGTACCCGTTCCAGTGCCAGTTCTATTTGCGCTTCACGATGCTGCCGCTCTTTGGCCTTGAGATCTTCAAACCGCTTGAAGGCAAGATCAAATACGCCGGCAAATCGCACCAGTGTTTCCATAGCCTCTTTGGGCGGTTCATGTACAACACCGGGAAGGCCATAGCCAATTTCCCCGTGGGTGGTGCGCGCCATGACGAACGTCAGGCCGCCGATGTGGTCAATATCATCCTTAGTTGGGGCATTGGGATCCGCTTGTTCATACTTTCCATGGGTGTTCATGTTTTCTATATAATCCCAGGCATCATCTGTATCCAAAGCCAAAACGAAGGTGGGGTCATCGCCTTTTTCCCATTCGGCTAAATCCGGTATTTCCTCGTGAACGTATTTTGGCAGGGTGATCACCATGCCGATACGGCTGCCATCTTCCGATGTCATCGACATTTCATAAGAATCCGATAGCCATCGCATGTGCCAGAAATAGTCGGCTTTATGACCCAGGGATAAAAATTCATTGCGCATGCTCACTACGATATCAAACAGGTCTGTTGACTCCTGCATCACGGTGACCTGTGAGCGAATGCGCTCCAGGGAGAGTTCAAGTTCTGCTTCCCGGGCTTGTTCTTCAGCCTTCCGGAGATCTTCGAACCGCTTATATGCAAGGTCAAAAGCCCGAGCCATTTTTTTCAGGATCGATTCTACCTCGGGAGCAGGCGGGTCAAGCAGATCTATGCACATCCGTCCATTGTTCAGGGGAACAGTAGGGTGGTAGGCTTTTTTGATCTGGGTAGTCCTGAAGAACTCCTCTGCTTCATCCGCATGTTCAGTGTGCCCATTATCACGTAACCACTGAAGGGTATGTTTGAAATCGTGCTCATTCTGAACTACTACAAAGTAGTCGGCAGTATTATTCCAGATTTTCCTCATAAAGAAATCTGGATGAGTATCTTCCAGACGGAAACGAATGTCTAATGGAAGATGGAGGCCGTCTTCCTCAATTTCCAGGGATGTTAAATCCCATATCCGGCACATGCCGCCGGGTTCCCTAAGGTGGATGGTTGCCGCTGATACATTTGGGATCTCGAGACCCATAATTTCTTCTTTCAGCTTATTTACAACCTTGAGTATTTCTTCTGATTTGAACATGGCCAATGCTTTGGCCCTCACGCGTTCCACCGCTAAATTGATTTGCCCTTCCCGAGCCTGGAATTCTGCTTTTTTGAGATCCAGGAACCGGGTGTAGGTTTGATCAAACACCTTGGCAAACCTCTTGAGAATATCCGGATCAGGGTAGGGCTCGAGCGTGATGATTAACAGGTATCCGTGCTTGAAGTAGGCGGCATTCCATTGCTGCCACTCGGGGAAAGAAAGTCCTTCATCCAGGATTTTTTGAAAAAACGGCCTGACCTCCGGAAGGGACATCATGTAGTCATAATGTTTTTTCAGTTCCTTTCCGGTACCCTCTATAGCCATAAAATCCTTGTCACCCTTCCATCCCTCATACATTTGTTTATGAGCAGGATCTACAGTATTCGGAATCGATACCGGTGGAAATACGCCATTCTCATTGGCGAACCAGAAGGAATCCTGATCGCTATCCTTTTCACACAATCCAAATCCGGTCCCCCAAAGATTTCCACCCAATCCTCTGAGCTGTTCAAACAGTACAAAGGCTACGTCTGCAAGCTCTTCGGAAGCCTGCATGGCCATGGTCCTGGCACGGACGCGTTCTAAGGCCAGTTCGATTTGGTTTTCCCGCGCTTGCGCTTCCGCCTTTTTCAGGTCTTCAAAGCGCCGGTAGGCCAGGTCAAAAACACCGGCAAACCGCACCAGGGTATCTACCGCATCTTTGGGCGGTTCAGGCACGACACCCGGAAGACTATAGCCGATCTCCCCATGGGTAGTGCGCGCCATGATGAACGTAAGTCCGCCGATGTGCCGTATGTCGTCCAGTGTGGGTGCCTGGGGATCCAGCTGTTCGAAATCACCAAGGGTGATCATCTTGTCCACATAATCTACGGCCGTATCCACATCCATGGCTAAAACGTAGGTGGGTTCATTACTTTTTTCCCATTCAGCTAAGGCTTCAATATCTCCGTGTATATGCCGCGGCAGGGTCATCACCATCCCGATGCGGGAGCCGTCACCCGATGTCATGGCCTTTTTGTAGATCTCCGGCAGCCAGCGCATGTGCCAGAAATAGTGGGCATCGTGACCCAGATTCACAAACTCGGTGCGCATGGTGACCACGATATCGAGCAGGTCCGAAGATTCCTGCATTGCGGTTGCCTGAGCACGAATGCGTTCCAACGAAAGCTCAATCTCTGCTTCACGCGCCTGC
>DATFJD010000288.1:0-6230 GCA_035269475.1 Halalkalibaculum sp. | reverse complement strand
TTTAATCAGTGTAAATCTGTGGCAATTAGTATTTTTCAAACCATTCCAGGATATGCGCCACCTTGCTCATCAGGTTGCTGGGCCTGCTGGCGATGCCATGACCGGCGCCCGGAATGCGAACCATTACGGATTCTACTTTTTTCAGCTGTAGAGCGGTATAATACTGCTCGGTTTCCGACATCGGGGTACGGTAGTCTTCTTCCCCGGTAAGCAGCATGGTTGGCGTTGTGACGTTGCCAACCAACGAAATGGGCGATCGCTTCATATAGTTCTCCAGGTTGTTCCATGGCAAGCCGGGAAACCAGTATTTATAGAAGAATGACGGGTTATCAGCCGTCAGTACAAAACTGTACCAGTTGATTACCGGTTTCGCAACTACGGCTGCCTTAAATCGATCGGTCTTTCCGATTGACCAGGCCGTTAAAACTCCGCCGCCGCTTCCGCCGGTAATATAAAGCCTGTCTTCATCCACATATCCCTTGTCGATCACCGCATCCACGCCCGACATCAGGTCGTCGTAATCATGGTTTGGGTAGTTGTGGTGAATCAGGTTGCCAAACTCTTTTCCGTAACTGGTACTTCCCCTGGGATTGGTATAGAGAACCACGTAGCCGCGAGCCGCATAGAGTTGAACTTCTGCAGAGAAACGGTCACCATAATTTGCAAATGGCCCGCCATGGATTTCCAGCAGAAGCGGGTATTCCTTTTCCGGGTCGAAGTTTGGCGGCTTGACAATCCAGCCCTGAATTTTTCTGCCATCATAAGAAGACTCGTACCATACTTCCTCAACTTCACCCAGCACTTTATGTCCGAACAGATCCTCATTCAAATGAGTGATTCTCTTAGTATCCTGATTCCCGGAGGCCACGGCAATATCAGCAGGATAACTCGGACGGGTATGGGTATAGGCAAAAGTGCCGTTTGCGGCTACAGAAAACGAACCGCTGGCATAGGGACGGCCGATAGAAGTTCCGCCTACATTTTCCGCCAGGTCCTGCACCTCTCCATTCAATGTGACTGACGCAATCTTGGTATTACCCTCATCATCATACTGAAAATGAAGCCTGTTGCCGGAGGTACTCCACTGTACATTTCCGACATCACGATCCAGGTTGCCGGTTACCATACTGTTATCCGAACCGTCGGCATTCATTACATAAAGTTTACTGACCTGGTACCCCTCGTATTCTTCATCATAACCGGTATAGGCAATCTCTTCACCGTCGGGTGAGATAACCGGATTGCTGTCCGGACCTTCGCGGTCGGTCAGTGCGGTTATTGATCCGTCGGCAACACTAACCCGGTATATTTCAGAGTTATTGGGCTCGTAGCGCCAGTTTTCGTGGCGGTTTGCGGATATAATGAGATGGTCACCGTCGGGAGTCCATTGCGGGGTTCCACTATGGTTGAATTCTCCTGAAGTGATTTGCCTTGGCGTACCGCCTTCAGCAGGTACTACAAAGACATGGGTGAACCCGTCTTCCAGGTAACCTGCTCCGTCAGCCCGGTATTTCAGCTTGTCGATCACCCTGGCCGGATTGGCCCAATCAGCTCCTTCAGGTTTGCCGGGCAAGGAGACCATCGGCTTATCCTCTTTCGGTACGAACATGGTAAATGCGATCATGCTGCCGTCCGGTGACCATGAGAGTCCCCCGGGTGATTGGGTTAAATTCGTAATTTTGGCCGAGTGACCCGTATCCATCCACCTAATGTGGAGTTCTGTGGAACTGCTTTCAGTAGAGGCATACAGAAGTTTGCTGCCGTCCGGCGACCAGCGCGGTGAAAAGTTGTTGGCATTGCCGGAAGTTAATGGACGGTGCCGGCTTCCATCCGTATTAATGATCCAAAGGTTCGATTTCCGCCGGTCGTCCATGATGTCCATAAAATTTCTGACATAAACGATTCGGCTTCCATCCGGCGCTATCTGCGGATCTGAAGCATATTCCAGGTCAAATATATTTTCAAGTGTAAAAAGATCATTTTGCTGAAAAGCGTTGCCCGATTGAGCAAAAACAAATGCAAAAATGAAAAATAACAGCGAAGCAACAGAACTTTTTTTAGCAAGCATACTAACTCCCGGTTTTATTTGAGTTTGGCTCAATGTGCAAAATTGGCCTTGAAAAGTACAGCGACAGCAGGCCTTCTTTTCCTTTTTTAACAGATGAGGGGGAGTACCGGCAAGAGATTAAATTTGAAACAACCCTTAGGGGTACCCCCTAAGGATGTGTGTAATATACATGAAGACATGAGATAATCATTAACCAATACCCATAGCATCATGAAATCAATAATTACTAACACCAACATATTAATTGCTGCAGTTCTGACTGCCTTTGTTTTTGCCGGTTGTTCTATCAGTGATAGCAATAATAGCTTAACGAAACCGGTGACCGTGAATATGCAGGTTGCTGCTGCCGCAAACGCGCCTGTCGCCCCTAACAAAACTTCTTCCAACCATGTTACGCTCACAAGCGTTAAAATGCTGGTCGAAGAACTGGAACTTGAAAGCGTTGAAGAAGACTCGCTGGATTTCGAAATTGAGAACCAGGTAATTGAACTTCCATTAGACGGTTCCGCGTATCAGCTTGCAGCCGCAAACATCGCTTCCGGCCTCTATGATGAATTTGAACTGGAAATCGAAGGCCTTGATGACGACGACAATGTAAATGATCCTGACTTTACCGGTGGTTCGGATGAGATTTCCATCGTAATAAAAGGAACTTACAATGGAGAAGACTTCACCTTTAAAAGTGAAGAGGATTTTGAAATAGAATTTGAATTCAACCCACCCATCGAAATAGATGAAAATACCACAAGCGTCGACATTAATCTTATGGTCGATATAAACTCGTGGTTTGTCGATGATTCAGGAAATGAACTTGATCCAACCGATCCTAATAATCGAGAGCAGATCGAAGAGAATATTGAAGACTCTTTCGAAGCGGATAAGGATGAAGATGATTTAGACGATGATGAAGAGGACGATGATGACGACGATGACGATTAATCTCTGAATTAAGCTACCCCTAAAGCAGGGCCCCGGGAGTGAATTCCTTGGGGCCTTTTTATTTTACCATCGCTAAATATAGGCTGTGTTAAGCGTGGACGCTTGTAAGAGCCTTTAGCACTGAGCGCCCAAGTGGTAAAAACTTATTCAAGCACAAAGCGGAAGGTAATGGTACCCCATTGCGACTGCTGCGGTACGCCTGAGGGAAGCCTGGAGAATCGCCAGCTTCGAAGGGTGCGGATTACTTCACGCTCCAGTTCAGGATTCATTTTTCTGAGAGGGATTATACGTCCGATTGTTCCCTCGGGTTTTACTTCAAAACGGATTGTGAGGGTCGCTTCTATATCGCTGGTATTTTCAGGGAGCGGCTGAACTACAGGTGCCCGTTCGAGGTCACCTTCCCATTGAAGTTCGTAGGGAGCACTCTTCTCGCTTTCGTTTCCTGTTCCCTGGTCCGCATTCAGGTCACCGGTATTGCCTTTCACATCGCCGCTTGTCTCCGCGCCCTCTTGCTGGGTCTCAGCTTTCTTGGTTTTCGGTGGGATGGTAACTTCTTCCTGTTCCTGAGAGTCGGTCTGTTGCTTCGGATCAACCTTATCCGTTTCGGGGGTTTTAACAGGCTCTTCCTCAATCTCTTCCGTCTGTTCCGGGGCCTCAACCGGTTTCACGGTCTCTTCAGTTGTTTCCTGCTGCTTTTCAATGGGATCGGGTTTTTCCGGCTGGGGCTCTTCCGGTTCAATTTCAGAGGGGTTGGGACGCGTAGCCACCTCCTCGTTTTTTATTTCTGCCTTCTCAGCAATGGTGCCCGCTTTAAACTCCCCGAATTCCACTTCTATAAAAGATGGCCTTGCATTCTGATTTATAGAAAAGGTATAGAGAATGAATATGATGGTCAGCACAACATGAATGCCTGCCGTTACCATCAGCGCAAAACGATCTTCCTCATCTATGTTATCAAATATTTTATCAAAGAGTTTCATAATACTGACGTTAAGTGGAGCCTCTTTCGGTAGCCATAATAATTTTAAGCTCCAGTGCTTTTGCAATATTCATAACCCGTACGGCATTATCAATAATGGCCTCCTTATCTGCTCTTAGAACGAGTGTGCCCTGCGGTTTGTTATTTTTGGCATTTCTAATGGAAGAGGCCAGCATGCCGCTGCTGGTCAGGTTTCCATCAACATAGTATTCACCGTCTTTGGTTATGGCAACCGTGATAAACTGGTTTTCGGTCTGCGCGCCTGTCTCTGCTTTAGGGATATCAACTTTTATTCCGAAGTTGGTAACAAAAGATGATGTCAGCAGAAAAAATATCAGAAGCAAGAGCACGATGTCCGTCAATGACGACTGTGAAAACAGCGTCAGTGGCTCCATGCGATCTTCATCTTTACGAAAATTCATCATGCTACTTCCTCAGGTTGTTTGCCTTTTTTAGCTGAAGGAGCCTGCAGCAGATCAACAAAATCGGCTGAAGCGTTTTCCAGTTCATGAACCATCCGGTTGATCTTGCCCAGAAGGAAGTTATAGAACCCGTAGGCGATAATTCCAACAATCAAACCGGTCGCCGTTGTAATCAACGCTTCCCAGATACCGCCGGCCAGAACACTGGGGTTTACATTCCCCTGAAGGGCCTGTATATCCATAAATGCTTCAATCATACCGGTCACCGTTCCTGTAAAACCGATCAGTGGAGCGACACCGGCAATGGTAGCCAGCCAGTTCATTCGTTTTTCAAGGTGAAATATCTCTTTCTTCCCGGCATTGCGTATGGCGTCTTCAATATCTCGAATAGGACGGCCCAACCTTCTTATACCCGCTTTCAGAATGCGAGCCAGAGGTTTATCAATGCCGTCACAGTAGGTCAGTGCCCGCTGCCGATCGCCGTCTTTCAGCATACCCTCAATGGTGCGGAGGAAACCGTCTATCTCCATTCGTGAGTTATTCAGGGATCTCCAGCGCTCCGCAATTACATACACCGCCAGAAGCGAGAGCAGAAACAAAGGAATCATCAGTACTCCGCCTTCGGCAAGCAAGCCCAAAATTGACATGCTTTCATCTTGTGTTGCCAGGCTCAGGGTATCAGCAGCAGCCGTATCTGCCTGTTGTTGAATAATAAATGAAATCGTTGAAAACATATGCTAAATATTAGTATTAGATTATTGAATGCGTTTTATAAAGTGATTGCTCTTATAAGGATCCGGAAGCGACTGCGAAGCTTTTTTAGCATCATCTATGGTCTTAAACTGACCCAGGCCCAACCTCCAGAAGGTCGTATCCATGACAGTGGCACCGGAGATGACCGTGCGATAACCTGCCTGCTGTAACTCTTCGTTCAGCCTGCGCACTTTGTTTTCATCACGCAGCGAATGCACCACTATAGTATAGCCGTCTTCAACTCTCGGCGATGCCCCGCCTCTCAGCCCATAAACAGACTGCCGCGATGCTTCAGCAATACCGGTTATGCTTGAAGTCGAATTTGACTCATCCTGTTCCGAAGTTTTATCAGTACCGGTTGTTTCCTTGTTGGTAACTGTGTCAGCTGCCGTTTTATTACTCCCGTTATTGGCTTGTTGCTCGGGCACCGTGCTGAATTTCTGACCAACACTACTCTCCGAAACTGAATTACCGCTTTCATTGCCGGCTGAGCCGCCCAAGTACCCGAGGTCGTAAAACATCCACCCGGAAATGCCAATAGCAATGATTACCACCGCCGCTACCAGCAGTTTTCTCAAAGAGTCCGTAGATTCCTTTTTGCGCTTTGAACGAAAATCCTTTTTCGATGAAGCTTTGACTGCAGGTTTTGCTTTTGCAGCTTCGTCCGGCTTTTTCTGTTCTTCAGCAGGCTCTTGCGGCGTTTCTGCTGTTTCCGGTTTTATATCCTCCGGTACTTTAGCCTGTTTTTCAGGTAGTTCTTCTTTGCCGTTTTCCTCTTCCTGCCCGGCTGCTTCCGTAATATTCACCTGCTCTTCTTCAGCTGCGGCGTCCATCTCTTCCGTATACTGTTCAACTCCGGGAACCGGTTCTGAGTCAGGCTCTTTCGCGGGGCTACTGTCAATAGCAATTTGAGGGGTCTCTTTATAGGCCCCAATCAGTTCTATGGGCTTCATTCCCGCATATTTGTAGTTTACTTCAGTGGATAACTTCTCTTCTGCCAGAAACGCGATGTCATCCCCTTCCATGCTGAATGTACCTAAGCCCGAAACCGTGAAATCTTCACCTTTGG